>JBDRDQ010000321.1:0-4080 GCA_043820695.1 Gemmatimonadota bacterium
CAGGAGGATGGTGACGATGTCGATCATCGGTCCTCCAGCCGTCTTCTTCAGCCTCTCCGTCACACCGCTTTCCCGCAGCAGATTGCCGAACATCAGCATGCCGAGGAGGGGTGCGCTGGAGGGAACGGCCAGGGAGGCCAGAATCCCGGTGACGATGGGGAAGAGGATGGCCGCCGTCTTGGACACGGGTTTAGCCTGGGGCATGTCGATGGCCCGCTCGGCCTTCGTGGTTAGCATCCGCATGATGGGAGGCTGAATGATGGGTACCAGCGACATGTAGCTGTACGCCGCTACCGCGACGGGACCCAGAAGGTGAGGAGCCAGCTGAATTGTGAGGAAGATGGAGGTGGGACCGTCCGCGCCTCCGATGATGCCGATGGAAGCTGCTTCCTGGGCTGTGAAGCCCATGAGATAGAACGCTCCCAGGGCAGCGACGAAAATCCCGAGTTGGGCCGCGGCCCCCAGCAGGAAGGTCAGAGGCCTTCCCAGCAGGGGTCGAAAGTCCGTCAGGACTCCCACCCCCATGAAGATGAGGGGTGGGAGAAGCTCGGTCCTGATTCCGGCGTCGTAGATGACCGCCAGGATCCCTTCACCCTCTGCGCCCATGTGGGCCAGGGGGAGGTTGGCCAGGATGGCGCCGAACCCGATGGGAATCAGGAGTAGAGGTTCGTATTCCTTGGTGATAGCCAGGTAGATGAGGATCCCGGCTATCACGAACATGAGGAGGTTGCCAAAACCCAGATTGGCAATCCCCGACTCTCGCGCTAGCTGGATGAAGATATCCATGTAACGGGCGCCTCAGGCGATGGAAACGATAGGTTTGGTGCTGTCGATTTCGTTTCCGATGGATACGTGGATGGCGCTGACGGTTCCTCCGCAGGGCGCCTTGATGTCGTGCTTGGCCTTCATGGCTTCGATGGCTGCTACCACCTGGCCCTCGTTCACCTTGTCTCCCACCTTCACCAGGATGTCAACGACCTCCACGGAGCCGGCAAATGTGGAGAAGACCTGAGTGCCGCTAGTCGCAGCGGCAGGGACTGCCGGCACTCCGGCCGCCGCCGGCCCCACGCCGATGGGCTCCACAGTGACGGAGAAGGTCCGGGTCTGGGCTCCCTCCTGGACCTTCACCTGCGTGGTGACGGGACCAGTAAAGACCGGAGCTGCTGCAGCGGCCGGGGCTGCTGCCGCAGGGGTCGCAGCGGGTGCGGGCTCTTCCTTCTTTTTCAGCGGGATATCGATCTTCGCGTTCCCCAGAAGGAAGCGGAGTCCTTCGTTGGTCTCGGTCTTCTTCCCGGGCACCATGCAGGACAGAACCAGGAAGGTGTTTTCGTCCGTCACCGGGAGCTTGTGCTCCTCCAGGATCTTCTTGGCGGGCTCGATGTTCTTGGGGGCCGCTTCGAGGGGATCCCCTGTGAAGGGCTCGAGCTTGAGCTGCTCCGAGGCCTTCTTCACCACCTCGGGATCCGGGGGCAGCGGGGTCTTGCCGAAATAGCCGAGGACCGCCTTGCCGTAGCCGGCCTCCATCTTCTCCCAGCGCCCGTACATGACGTTGTTGAAGGCCTGGAGCCAATATTGCTGGCTTCCGGGCGTAACGCTGGTCCAGGCTCCGCCGGCCTCCACAACCACCGGGAATTCGGCCAGGACCTCGGAGTACTTATCCAGGATTCCCGCCTTGACCATCATATGGACGTTGGGTCCGATGGCGCCGCCGGGCATGGGGAAGCCCAGGACCCGGGCGTCGGCGGTGGTGGTGGTGGGGTTGAAGTCGTAGTCCTTCATCCCCTCTTCCAGGAGGGCTTCGATCTCCGGGAACTTCGAGACGTCGATGTCCAGCTCGTAGCCGGTGCCTTTGAGGGCGTGGGCCAGGGAGCGGCCGTCGGGCTGCACCGTGCCGGAAGCCATCGGCCGGATGGAGACGTCCACCCCGTCGCACCCTCCGTGGATGGCAGCCTGATAGCAGGAGACGGCGGTGGAGGCCGTGTCGTGGGTGTGCATCCACAGTGGCATCTCCGGCGGCATGATCTTCCGGAGGCCCACGGCCGCGTTGTAGATGGTCATGGGATCGGTGGTGCCGCTGGCGTCCTTAAGGCAGATGGAGTCCACCTGGATGCCGCTTTCGAGGACGCGCCGACCGATGTCGATGTAGAATTCAGCGGTGTGCACCTTTTCGGAGTGGAAGGGAAGGCCCATGAGGGCGATGGCCACCTGGTGGTGCATCCCGGCGTCCACGATGGGTTTGCCGGTCTTCACCAGGTTCTCCACGTCGTTCATGTAGTCGAAGTTCCGGTCCCAGGTGGTTCCGGCGGCGGCCATGAGCTTGCTCTGAAGGGCGAGACCCTGGGGCGACTGGGTCGTCAGCGTTACCCCGGAAACTGACCGCGTGAGGATCTGAAGGTCGGCGTCAGGGCCAACCGTCGCCCTAATCTTCCGCATGCACTCGAAGGGGTTTTCCCCGAGGTAGAAGAGGGGAGCCTGGAATCGGGCGCCGCCCCCGAACTCGAAGTGGCGAATGCCCGCCTGGGCCGAGAGCTCCATGGCCGGGAGGAAGTCATTCAAACGTACCTTTCCGCCGAAGCTGCTCTGCAGCCCGTCACGGAAGGGGGTGAACATCACCCGGATCTTTTTTGGCTTCTCAGCGAAGATCATCGTATCTCCTCGACTTTAGTGACTTTTGTTCCAGGGAAGGCATAGGCCGCCGCCGCGGTCACGGCTGCGATGGTCGCGTGATCGATTCCTCCAACCTTCTCAGGATACATTGCGATAAGACCGCGCATCACAATGGCGAGAAAGCCGAGTAGGAAGAACACCGCGACGAATGCCGAAAAGCTGATGACCAGTAGGTCTGGTGGGTTCATTCTTCTCTCCAATGCGGAGTTCCATTGCACCGGATAGTCCGCGCTTCGGTCATGGGGGGGATCCCTCCGAAAAAGAATGGGCCACGGCGCCGCAGGGGCCATCCGAAGCCCATGATTGGATCTCGTCCTCGCCTGTAGCGACGATCAGCCGGCCACCCGTGATGGGTTCCGATCGGCCTTCGAGAAGGAGTTCGAGATTTTCGCCAAGTCCTTTGACGCGACCTCGAGCCAGGGTAGCCGGTGCCTGATCCGAGGAATCGGTGCACACGACGACTTCCTCGCCGACCACCGAGGAACGATCCCGGTAACGATCGAGAAGAGGCGCCGCACCGTCGGTGAGGAGTGTGTCGTAGTTGCTCTCGAGTGCCCTCAGGAGGCCTACCAGGATCCTGGCCTCTAGCCGGGGGTGCGCCCTCTCCGCCGGGAAGGAACTCCCGAACGGATCCTACCCGGGGAACGACGGGGGATCGATGAACTCTGGGGGCCACTTCGACGTTCAGCCCTATCCCAAGAATGGCGCAGGACACCGACGAATCCTGGCTTTGCGTGAATTCAAGGCCACCCGCGATTTTGGCTCCGTCCACGAGAATATCGTTGATCCACTTGATGGATGATCGGCCCTCGAGTCCCGGTATCTCGTCCAAGGCGTCAACCACACTCAGCGTGGCCAGGGCGGAAAACGCCGGTCCGAACCGGACCAGGGCCCGGGCCGGAGCAAAGTGGACGGCAAGATGAATGTTGCCCGGTACCGCAACCCAGCTCCGACCCTTGAACCCGCGGAAATCCAATCCGGAACCGGAGAGGCAGGCAAGGCGGTCCGGCAGTTCGACTCCGCTCCTCACCAACTCGATCAGCTGGTCGTATTGAGACCGAGCCGAGAACTCGGAAAGGAGCAGGTGGTCCAGGGGAAGGTCGCCCTGGGGGGCGGAATAAAGAACCGGGAAGCCTGGAAATACGGTGTCGAAAAGAGGCTTCAGAGAAGGCTCTACGGCATTGACCGGCATTAGCGACCCGGCGACATCCCCGGGGAGGAGAGTCGCGGAGAAGCGAGGATTACCGGTATAAACCGCCATAGGCTTCCATCCCCCTGCTCATTGGGCAACGAAGCCTAAGACTACTCGGTAGTTCGACCGCTAGCAACCAGTAGGATCGACCTCTTTTTCAGCCTTTTGATTGCCCGGCGAAAAGGGTTTCTTGGATAGGAATCTGGAGGTGCTTCCTGGTC
>JBDRDQ010000322.1:0-3066 GCA_043820695.1 Gemmatimonadota bacterium
GTAGTACATCAGTAGCTGACCGATGACCTTGGATGCCGCGTCCGGAGCGGCCGTAGCTTTCGCCTCTACCAACACGAGGTCGACGTGCCCGACGCGAGGAAGAAGAACGATGTCCACCAACCCCGAAGGCTGTCCAATACGGCAGTGCCTGATAGCTAAGTACTTCAGTCCGAAAGTTCGATGATGTATCCCACGGCCTCATGCGGCAAGCCGGTTGATGGAAGGGTGTTGCTCAAGCCGTTTCATCAGGCGTTGGAGGTCATTCCGGGTGAACTTCCATTGGAAAGGCCTGGCGATCTGTTCATAGTGGTCTTGGAACTTCAGGATTCGGTCTTCGAGCTCTTGGATGGAGGCGAAGTCGTTGGGAGTCAGGACCTTGCGCTGAAGGACCGAGAAGTAAATCTCGACCTGATTCAGCCAACTGGCATGCACCGGCGTGTGCACCAGCACGAGGTTGTTCCAGCGGCTTTGGAGTCGGTCGATGCTGGCCTGGCCCCGATGCGAGGAACCGTTGTCGACGATCCAGAACACGCGAGAGGCGGACCGGTATGGTTCGCGGGACATGACCTGGAGCACCAGGCGGTCGAAGGGCTCGATGCCCGTTTTCGCCTCGCAGCGCCCGAAAACCCGGGCCTGTTTGACGTCCCAGGCCGCGATATAGGCAAGAGCTCCCATGCGCCTGTACTCAGCTTCGACGCGCATGGCCCTGGCAGGAGAAGGTGGCTTAATCGGATGGCGGCGGCGGCGCGCTTGGATGCTAGTCTTTTCATCGGCGCTGATGACCCACTCGTCCTCCGCCAGGGGTCGGCCCTCCCAGAAGCCTTCGTAGAGATCCAGGATGCGGCCAGCCTTGGCAGCGAAGTCGGGATCACGGGGGAAGATCCAGCTCCGGTGGTTCCATGGCTTGATGGCGTCCTGGGCCAGCCAACGCCAAATCGTGGTTTCCCCAATGGAGGCCACAATCCCCCGATCGATAGCGGCTCGCTTCAGCTCCGTCATGCTGAAGCGGGACAAGGGGATCCCGAGGTGGTGGGGAAGCTCACAAGCCAGTGCCTTGATCGTGATCACGGCCGTGGGGGGAAAACCCCGCCGGTCGGCCGTGGCGAGGAGCGTCGTCGAGCCCCTCGAGACGTTGCTCGAAGAAGCGTTTTCGCCACTTGCTGACGATCTGGGGCGAGGTATCGAGCCGGGCCGCAATGTCCGTGTTCTGGAGGCCGTCGGCGGCATACAGAATGATCTTGGCGCGAATGACTTCTCGATACGATGATGTATATTTGCGGACCATCGCTTCGATAGTCGCTCGCTCATGGCTCGTGAGGGTGATATGAAACGGGCTTTCTCGTGGCATCTCTTTCCTCCATGCAGGCGGTCCGGGTGCCACAAGTATAACACACTGGGCCCTGACATCATACATCATTGTATTTATGAAATAAACCACTAAGGACCCCTAAGACCTTGCCAAAGGCAATATCCAGCACCCGAAAGCGGGGCGGACACTCCACCGTGCCCATCCATTCCCCCTTCGACGACACGACGTCGTATCTCGGTAACCCATCTAGCCCTCTGTTGATCGCGTAGTCACCGATCCATACTCCACCATCCCCATCACCCTCCAGAGTGATAAAGAGGGGCAGCGGTTCGTCAGGGGCCAACTCGTACCTGGCCAACACTTCCTGGATGAAAGTATTCACGCGTGAGTCAGGCATGCTGGGGTTCACCCGTCGGAGGTCCTTCTCCATGCTGACCTGGAACTCCTCCATGTCTTGGTCGGTTGGGTAGGAACGCTCAGGGTTCCACCGCAAGATCTGACGCACTTGGCCCTCCGGTGTCCGCCAGGTTAGCTCCGGCATGTCCGAGCGTCCGTTAACAAACATCCCCCCGGAGGCGGTCACGATTCCAAATGGTAGAAATGGGCTGACAGGGCCCTCTCGTGGTGCGAACGGAGCCATATCGAAGGCCGCGACAGTGTCGACGACGCCCTCGTCGAGATCGAACCGCACCATGTGCCCCTGGAGCCATGGCTGGTCGAATTCCGAGCGATAGGCCCCGGTGATCATGAGGAGCTGTCCCAGCGAATCTAGACCTACCGTCCTTAGATTCCGGCCTAAGGTGGGATTCCCAGCGGTGCTGACGGTACGGGCGAGGGCACCATTTTCGAACAACATAAACTTGGCGTTCCCCATGTCTTCTACGAAAACGGAATCCTGCCCAAGAAGTTCTAGACCCCGAATTGATCGGTTTTCGCTCGGACCTTGACCCGGCTGTGACATTACTGAGCGAAACGCCCCGTCCGAACCAAGTACGACTATTTCCTGGCTTCCAAGATCGGCGACCACCGCACCTCCATCGGGTTGGAGTGCACCGACCCATACGGTTTCGAAGAGATGATCCCCCTCCTCGTTCCCGTGACGCCACGAAGGTTCGGCTGAAAGGGTGATGGAGTGCGTCGCCGCTGGCGGGGCAGGGTATTCAACGATACGAACCCCGAGACTATCCCGGACGAGGAGATTAGGCGGTGTGACGTTGCCGAAATCGCAACCAGCACCAACCAATACGAGCGACGCAATCAGAAAAAACCGCATCAAAGGCTCCTCCGAGGGTTATCGGCACATCCTGTAACCATTTGGTTCCTGATCGGGTCGGGGCTCACGTTCCGCCTTTGGGTCTCGTTACGGAAGCGAACTCCCAGACCCATGCGGGGAACGTGCGTCATCTATCATGTTCCCTCGTTTCGCTGCCCTCCCACGGAGTGACTAAGCCGTGTCGAAAGGCGACTAACCGCTTAATGGACCAGGTCCCCGATCCGTCCCCACCGAACCTCCCGGAGCCAAGGGAACGGCCTTAAGGATGGCTTGTTGTACGAGAAGTAGATGAGGACGACCCGCCCTTCGATCCTCCATTGTTCCAAAGGCCCCCAGTACCGGGAGTCATAACTCGAATCGCGGTTGTCTCCGAGCATGAAGTAGTGGCCATCAGGAATAACAATCGGCCCCCAGTCATCCCGAGTAGGTTGGTACGATTCGCGGTCGGTTTCCGGCAGCAAGAACTCCAGCTGCCACACCATGA
>JBDRDQ010000323.1:0-2130 GCA_043820695.1 Gemmatimonadota bacterium
GCACCGTCAGGGTGCTGATACAGGCGGGCCAACTCCAGCCCCTCGGCACCATCCCCCTGCACCGGTTTGAACGGAAGCTCCGAGGCCCGGACTACGCTCACATCACTCATGTCGACTCCTCAAGTCGGGTGCGTGTCTCGGTCAAAGGTGGGGCCGGAGGGCGGGTTGGGCTACCGCCGACTCAAGTAGAGCGCCCTAGTCCACCTTGATGACGGCGTACCCGAGAGTGTTGAACTCCTACATCTCTTCCAGCACGCCACTGGCCTGCTCCAGAGACACCTCCTGAGTTACCAGGGCCGAAGGTGTCAGCTTCCCGGATTCCACCATCCGAAGCATCTCGGGGTAACACCGGGCCTGCATCCCCATGGACCCGACGATGGTCAAATCCTTCCCGACGATGAGATCGGCGGGCACAGGAAGAATGCCCCTCTCCTCACTGACGGTCATCCCCATCCGCACCACTCGACCACCGGTGCGCAGGGACAGGATGGAGGGCATCCATGTGGCTGCAGTCCCAAGGCATTCGGCGGAGACATGGGCTCCACCCTTGGTTTACTCCTGGATCTCCTCGTGGGTGTTTTCCCCAGCCTGAATCACATGGACGGCCGCCAGGCCGACGCCGCCACAACCGAACACGGCAACCCACTCTCCGGCTTCGACCTTCCCCTGAGCAGTGATCCCATGGAAAGCGGTCATGAACCGGCAACCGAGACTGGCCCCGTCCACAAAAGAGATGCCCTCCGGGAGCGTCACCAGATTCACATCGCCCTGGGCGCAGATGTCGCAGTGGCCGCAAGCCTGGCCAAAGGGGAAGACCACCCGATCACCCTTCTTGAACCGCTTGATGTTCGAGCCGACCTCTTCCACCACGCCGGCGGATTCATGTCCCAGGACTGCGGGAAGGGGTGGTGAAAAGCCCATCCAGTCCCAATGGCCCTGCCAGAGATGCCAATCGGAGCGACAAATGCCGTTCGCCCTGACTTTGACGAGAACCGGCGTAGGGTCCTCGACTAAGGCCGACCGTGTGCCCTCAGTGTCCATCAGACCGACGAAGATGCCGCGGTCGCCCCCGATATCGGCAATGACGTCCTCGACCTCCAGAAGGCCTTCAAACTCCCTCCACGTCAACGTCGGGCCGGGGCTGATAGTCCCGGGCGCGGAAGATCCGTCTCATGGCTTCAACGTCCAGCTTCCAGGGTGATCACTTCTCCGAATACCTCAGGACCGCGAAGACAGCCCCGGCGTGCGCCTCCCATCTAGCCGCGTCTTTCTTCAGCGCCTTTGCCCCCTTCTTCTTGAGGGTGTAGAAACGAGCCCGGCGCCCGGTGTCCGTCTCTCCCCAGCTTCCCTTGATGAATCCCTTCTTCTCCAGACGATGGAGAGCGGAATAGAGAGCTCCCTCATCCAGATCCACGGTCCCCTCGGTCTGCTCTCCAATCCACTTCCCGATGCCGTAGCCGTGCTTCGGACCCCACTTCAGCGTCTGAAGCATAAGCAGATCGAGGGTTCCGGTGAAAAGGTTGCTGCCTGCCATGTGGAGAAGCCTTTCGGGGTCATGCGCTGCCGAACTCGACCCAACCCCCTATTCAATGAGGGGTAGATCACTAAGGGGTCAGACGGAAGGGATTGGGAGGAGGTTTCAGGTGGCCAGACCATTCGGCCTCTGCCCTCACCGCCGATACCAGCTTTCTCCCCTGAAGCGGGCTTGCAGAAGTGCGCTGACCTTGGCCCTGGCGGATGCGGACGGGTGCACGCCGTCGGCGACGTAGTCCTCGCGGACGTAACACACACCGCCCCCGTTGCTGACGCCGGTGGCGCAGTCCGGAGCCCAGAGGTAGGGCCCCCACCCGTACCAAACGCCCAGGACTTCGCGGTTTTCCCCGAGCCAGCTGTTCAGGGCGTGACCTTCCTCGTAGCTGAGGGGCTCGCCGCGCCCCGGATTGCCCGCGAAGCCACCATAGCTCCGTGACGAGGTGTACACGGCCTGGGCCGAAGGGAACTCAGTGGGCACACGGGCCGCGAACTCCTCGAGGTTAGCGAGGAATGCGGCGTAGTCACTGCCGGCGTCTGGATACGTCGGCTTCGCCGCCCCGCCAGAACCCGTCGTGAACTGGTTCGCCGCCTTGTGCC
>JBDRDQ010000324.1:0-3031 GCA_043820695.1 Gemmatimonadota bacterium
AGGCCACCACACAGATCCTGGCCCAGACCGGCCAGACGGTGGTAATCGGGGGCTTGGTGGACCAGCAGACGGAGGAGTCCCGGAGCGGAATCCCCATTCTGAAAGACATTCCGGTTTTGGGCTGGCTCTTCGGTACCACCCGGGAGACGGTCACCAACGCTGAGCTCTTCCTCTTTTTGACCCCCTACGTCATCGCCAATGACGAGGACGAAGAACGGCTTCGGCAGGAGCTGGAAGAGAACGCCGAGCTCCTTCAGGAGCTGGTTCCCATCAAGTCCATGTTACCTCGTTCCATTCAGGCTCTCCTGCCGGACAGCCTCCCGCCGGACACCGTTCTGCCGGACACCGTGAGGGTGGACACCATGGGAGTGCTCCGGATCCGGCCCGACACCATGCGGATCGGAGGGAACCGGGACGGATGACCGACTTCGAGTCTACCGCCGCCCTTCAGAACTCGGAGCGCCTCTCCAGGGGGCTCACCGTCGAGTACCTGGAGCACCATGCCATCATGCCTATCGCCCGGAACGGTGGTCGGCTCCTTACTGCGACCTGGGCCGATGTGGTGGATGAGCGGGCTCTGGACGACCTCCGCATCCTTGCCGGCCTCCCCGTGGAGCTGGTGAGGCTGCCGGAGGCCGAGGTGCGGGCCGCCATCCGACGGGTGTATTCCTCGGACGACCTCACGGCTGAGCGGGTGGTGGCCGGTATGGTGGATGAGCTTCGTCCGAGTGGCGAACTCGACTCGGCCCTGGACGACCTGGTGATGTTGGCCAACGAGGCCCCGGTGGTGAAGCTCGTCAATCTTCTTCTTTTGGAGGCTCTGGATGGCCGCGCCTCGGACGTCCATCTCGAGGGTTACCCTGAAGGGCTCAGGGTCCGATACCGCATCGACGGGGTTCTTCAGGACGCGGTAGCCCCCCCGAAGCGCCTTGCGGCGGCGGTGGTGAGCCGGCTCAAGATCATGGCGGAGCTGGATATCGCGGAGCGGAGGCTTCCCCAGGACGGGCGAATCAGGCTTCGGATGCACGACCGGCAGGTGGACGTACGGGTATCCACCCTTCCCACTCTCCATGGGGAGAGCGTGGTGCTTCGGCTTCTGGACAAGGAAGCGGGGCGTTTCGACCTGCAGGACCTGGGAATGGCGGAGGATACCGAGGCCCTCTTCGTTTCCATCGTCTCCAAGCCCCACGGCATCGTCTTGTCGACCGGGCCAACGGGCTCGGGGAAGACAACGACCCTTTACGCCGCCGTTGATCGGATCCGGACCGGCCGGGAGAAGATCATCACGGTGGAGGATCCGGTGGAGTATGAGCTTTCCGGTGTTCCGCAGGTTCCGGTAAATGAAAAGGTTGGCCTAACCTTCGCCAACGCACTCCGGGCCCTCCTTCGCCAGGACCCCGACATCATGCTGGTCGGTGAGATCCGGGATCAGGAGACCGCGGATATCGCTACCCACGCAGCGCTCACCGGTCACCTGGTTCTTTCCACCCTGCACACCAATGACGCAGCCACTGCCCTCACCCGCCTGGTGGATCTTGGAATCGAGCCCTATCTGGTGGCGAGCACCGTGGAGGCGGTCCTGGCGCAGCGCTTGGTCCGGCGGATCTGCGACAGCTGCAGAGAGCTGGTGACCCTGACCCCGGAAAAGAAGATGGCATTGGGGCCCGGGGCCGCGGAACTGGCTCAGGTCTGGGCAGGGAAAGGGTGCTCCGAGTGCCGGGGCACCGGATACCGGGGCCGGACCGGGATCTACGAGCTCCTGGTCATGGACGACGAAGTGCGAATGGCCGTCCAGCAGAACGCCAGCGCCAGCCACCTGGAGAAGCTGGGGGTGACCCGAGGCATGCGCCTCCTCAAAGACGACGGAATCCGTCTCATCCGGGAAGGGGTGACCACACCTGAGGAGGTCCTGAGGGTGGCGAACGTGTGAACTCTTGACATCAAGACATCAGATCAATGATGTTTTGATGTATGAGAACCACCCTGACCCTCGACGCCGACGTAGCTGCGACGCTAAAGCGGGTTCAAGCCAAAGAAGGTTTGACCCTCAAAGAGGCTGTAAACGAGGCCATGCGCCGGGGCCTCGGTGCGATGGAAGGGCCCGAGGCGAAAAGGCCTCCCTACCGGACTCCCTCCACATCTCTCGGAAAATGCCTCGTCGGAAGCGTGGACGATGTGGCCGAAGCCTTGGCCATGGGAGAAGGGGAGGACTTCCGATGATCCTGGTGGACGCCAACCTTCTCATCTATGCCCGCGTCAGGGATTTCCCACAGCACGAGGCCGCTCGGGATTGGCTTGACGGGAAGCTGAACGGGGTCCCGGGGGTGGCTCTTCCCTGGCAGAGCCTTCTGGCCTTCGTCCGCCTCTCCTCGAACCCGCGGATCTTTCGGAGGCCACTGAGCGCGTCCGAGGCTTGGCAGCAGGTGGAAGAGTGGCTGGACTGTCCGCCGGCATGGACACCTGAGCCCACTGAGAAGCATGGGGAGATTCTGGCGACCCTGATACCGGCCGTCGGGAACCGCCCCAATCTCTTTCCTGACGCGAACCTGGCCGCGTTGGCGCTGGAATACGGGCTCACCCTTTGTTCCTCCGACGCCGACTTCGCCCGGTTCCCGGGACTCCGTTGGGAGAACCCTCTAAAGCCGTAGGCAGCTTCCTCCTACTTCAACCGCCCAGGCCCCGCCTTCTCCACCCCTTCCGGACACCCGTCCAGGAAGAGCTTGAAGTTCTCGATGAAACGAGCGGCCAGCCCGTCGTAGCGCTGCCAGTACTCGTCCTTGTTCCCCCAGGTGTTCACGGGGTCAAGGATCTCATTGGGTACCTACGGGCAGGTTGTTGGAACCTCGAAGCCGAAGAGCTTGGCCTTGCGGAAATCGACCTTGTTCAAGCCCCCTTCCAACGCTGCATTGAGGAGAGCACGGGTGTGGTGTATGCTGATCCGCTTCCCGGTTCCGAAGGGGCCGCCGGTCCACCCCGTGTTGATAAGCCAACATCGGGACCCGTGGGCCTCCATTTTCTCCTTCAGCATGTT
>JBDRDQ010000325.1:0-14944 GCA_043820695.1 Gemmatimonadota bacterium
GAAGGCGGAGCCGTGGCCGAGGGCGACGCCGTGGCCGGGGGCGTTCCCGGAGCCGAGGTCGCTGACACCGTCGGGACGTCCCAAGGATTCACTCTGGTCCTGGCGCTGGCATTTGCCTTCTTCGGGGGAATCCTCCTCAACCTGATGCCATGCGTTTTCCCCATCCTCTCCTTGAAAATCCTGGGGGCGGTTGGCCAGGGCGGGGAGGATCGTGCCCGAATCAGAAACCAAGGACTGCTCTTCGCACTAGGCGTGGTCCTGGCCTTTCTGGCCCTTGGCGGCCTCCTCATCGCGCTGCGGGCCGGAGGCGCCCAACTGGGGTGGGGTTTCCAGCTCCAAGCTCCGGTTTTTGTGGCTTTCATGGCCGCCCTGTTCTTCGCCATCGGGCTCAACCTGATGGGCGTTTTCGAGGTGGGAGCAGCTCTTACGCGGTTGGGGAGTCGCCCAGGCGAGCCCAGCGGGTACGGCGAGTCGCTGGCCTCCGGGGTCCTCGCCACCGTCATCGCAACTCCCTGCACCGCTCCTTTCATGGGAGCCGCTTTGGGATTCGCCCTTACTCGGTCTATTCCGGAGACCCTTCTGGTCTTCGGGTTCCTGGGTATCGGGATGTCCCTTCCCTACCTGGTTCTCTCTCTGGCGCCGGGACTTCTGGAGCGACTTCCCCGGCCCGGGCCTTGGATGGAGACGCTCAAGCAGGCCCTGGCTTTCCCCATGTTCGC
Source organism: Gemmatimonadota bacterium (assembly GCA_043820695.1). GTDB lineage: Bacteria > Gemmatimonadota > Gemmatimonadetes > Longimicrobiales > Gaopeijiaceae > JABDNZ01. The sequence continues at coordinate 720 of JBDRDQ010000325.1, forward strand.
CACGGTGATCTGGCTGGTCTGGGTCTTTGGCCAGCAGACGGGTGTCGGTGGAGCCTCCTACCTCCTGTCAGCCCTCCTCCTGGTTTCAGCCGCAGGATGGATGGTGGGTCGGTGGCATAGAACCGACCTGAGGAGCGGCGTCGTCGCCCGGGTGTTTTCCCTCGGGATGGTGGCAGGAGCGGCCCTTTTCGTGATCCGGGGAAGCGGGTTAGAAGCGCCCCTGATGGCCGTTGAGGAGGGGTGGATTCCTTTCTCTCAGGAAGAGGTGGAAAGAACCCTGGCCCAGGGAAGGCCAGTTTTTGTGGATTTCACCGCTGCCTGGTGCCTCACCTGCCAGGTCAATGAGCGGGTCGTCCTCTCCACCGAACCGGTCATGGAGGCTTTCAGGGCTCGTAACGTAGCTCTCTTCAAGGCCGACTGGACGCGTCAGGATCCGGGGATCACCGCGGCCCTGGCGGCCCTGGACCGGAGCGGGGTTCCTGTCTACGCCCTTTATCGGGGAAATGCGGGGGGGACCCCGCATCTCCTTTCGGCGATCCTCACCGAGAAAATCGTGTTGGATGCCCTGGAGCAGATCATCTCCCCATAAAAGCCATCTCCGGCGGACCGGGAAGCCAACCCAACACTCAGCCCATCTTGCCCTCAGAAGAGAACCCCCATAAAGATGGTGGTTCGGTTTCCGGGTTTTCTCGAATTGGAGTCCTTCTTATGGACCGGTCCCTGACCCTCAACGGAGTCACCCTCCCCCGAATTCTGAGCTTTGTCTCAGGCCTGGGGATGATCGTGGCCTCCGTGATGACCATAGAGCACTACTTCGCCGCCAATTTCCCCGAGACGATTTTCGAGGGGTCGTTTTGCGACATCAACGCCTTCTTCAACTGTAACAGTTCTGCCTTCTCGGAGATTTCCCAGATCGGGGGAGTGCCTCTGGGCTACTTCGGGGTCATCGTGGGAGCCCTGGTGCTGCTGGGGACCCTATTCCCTTCGCCGGCCTTCGAACGAAGCAACAAGAGCATCTCCGTCCTGAACGTCATCGGGGTCGTGACGCTTCTTTCCTACTCCGTGTTCGTGCTCGGGAGCCTCTGTCTGCTCTGCAGCGGTTTTTATCTCTTCTCCATCATCAGCTTCATCCTCTTCTGGAGGTACGGCATCGACAGTGATGCCCCAGGCCTGTTCCAACGCTGGATCCGGCCCTCGGTTCTCCATCTCGCCACCTTTGCAGTGGTGACCGGGGCAGGCGCTTTCGGCTTCGCCCACTTCCATGAAGCAAAGGCCGATGCCCAGACCGGTGGAGTCCAAGCCCGCGTCGTCGCCCAATACCTCAGCCTCCCGGAAGTACCGCTCCCCAGTGTCCTCTCTCCCTTCTGGTCGGTCCGCTCCACGGAGGAGTTCACCGACGCGCCGGTCCAGATCGTGGACTACGCCGACCTGCTTTGCCCTGACTGCAAACGCCTGGCTGACCAGATCCATCAACTGGAAGAGGAGTTCCCTGGAAAGCTGAACGTGGTCTTCCAGCCTTTCCCCCTGGAGGCTGTGTGCAACGATGTGGTTGAGAAAGATCTCCACCCCGGAGCATGTGACGTGACCTTCATGGCTGCCCATGACCCGAGTAAGTTCAAGGCAATCCATGACGAGATCTGGGCCACCTGGCCGCCACCTCGGGGGCCCGAGCGAGTGGAATGGATCCGGGAACTCGGGGAACGGTTCGGAGTCTCGGAGGGCGTGACCGACCCCGAGACCCAGGCCCTTGTCCACCAGCTCATCCAGACCGGGAAGGAATACGAAAAGACCTCCGACCAGTTCTCTTACGGCATTCGATCCACACCCACCATGATCCTCAACGGGCGCATGGTTATCGGCACGCTCCCCTACGACCAACTCCGAGCCATCGTGGAGGAAATCATCGCCAGGGCCGAGGGTGGGAATCGGTTCATCGAGAGCTGGGAGAGATAGGGCACCCGCCCGAATCCTCCGTAGCGCCTGTTCTCCGCCGACCCAGGAAGGAGTCACGAAATGAAAAGGGCTGCTCTGCTTCTGCTGTTCGTTCTCTTGGCCTCTGCCTCAACCCCACCGTCACTCCTTGCCCAGGGCCAGCACCAGACGGACGTCATTTCCACGGCCGCCGGTGACCTCACCATCTCCTTCATTGGCCACGGCACCCTCATGTTCACCTTTGGCGAGAAGGTGATCCACGTCGATCCCGTGGGCAGGGAAGCCGACTATGCCACACTCCCGGACGCAGATCTGATCCTCATCACACACGAGCACGGCGATCACCTGGACCCGGCCGCCGTGGCTGAGATCCTGAAGGACGGAACGGTGGTGGTGGTATCCAGCTCCTGCGAGGGGACTCTAGACGGAGCCCGGATGATGCGAAACGGGGAGTCGGCCACCGTGGCCGGCTTAATGGTGGAAGCCGTCCCCGCCTACAACATCGTCAACGAGCGGTCCGAAGGGATGCCATACCATCCTATGGGGAATGGGAACGGATACGTCATCACCTTCGGCGACCTTCGGGTCTACGTGGCGGGGGACACGGAGAACACGCCGGAGATGAAGGCCCTCGAGAACATCGATGTGGCCTTTCTGCCCATGAACCTCCCCTACACCATGACACCCGAGATGGTGGCGGACGCGGCGAAGGCCTTCCGGCCCCGGATCCTCTACCCCTATCACTTCGGGGAGACGGACACCAGCGAGTTGGTCCGGCTCATGGCGGGTGAGGAGGGGATCGAAGTGAGGGTGAGGGACATGGGGTAGGTCCGGTCCAGGCCTCGTTCTCGGCGTAGGCGCCATCATTCAACCCTCCGGGCGGGCCAGAAAAAGGCCCAGCTCTGGAGCGACCCCCAAAGGCCCTCGTCCTCCAAAGCCGAATAGCTGAATACCGAGACCCCATCCGCCCCCGCCATCCTTGCCCGTTCCACATGCTGTGCCAGAGCCCTGCCATCCATTCCGGGTACGTACATGCCGACGAACACCGTTTGGTTGATGGCCGAGGCGTGGTCATCGGCCAGGTACGCGAAGTCGAGGCGATCACCGTAGGTGGGAGTGATGGTCCAGTACACCATGGGAACCAGCGCGTCAACGATCCCCTGACGATCCCACTCCCGGGAGTCCTGGAGGACCGAACCGAACCCTGTGCTCACCCCGGACCAACCCAGATTTTCCTGGTAGATCCCCCAGACCGCTGCGGAGAGATCCGCGTTGGGATCCACTGCCTTCAAGGAGTCCCGAACTTCTCTCACTGCTTGGGTGACGAATCCTCTCCGCATCTCGTCGAACCCAAGGCCGGGCTCTTGGCTCCGGGCCGAGTCGAAGGCAGCAAGAGATGGCGAGTCATAAGAGTACTCGGTGCCTGGATAACGAATGAAGTCCAGATGAATTCCACCCACCTCATACCTCCGGGCAATATCGGCCGCCACCATTGCCAAACGGGTTCGAACCCCCGGGTGTCCCGGCGACATCCATCGGCTTCCGCTCTGGTAGGGCATCGGAGACCCGTTCTCGCCCACCATCACCCAGTCGGGGTGCTCGAGAAAGACGTGCAGAGGTTCCGACACCGGGGGCGGGGTCGTACCAGCCCATCCGGTGAAAGCGTTGATCCAGGCGTGCAGCTCCAGCCCCCTGGACCCGGCCTCCTCCACGGCTACTCTCAGAGGGTCCCACCCGGGGTCCTGGCCCAGAGTCCCCGAAAGGTTGGCAGCCCAGGGCTCGTAGGAGGAACGATAGAAGGCGTCGGCCCTACCCCGGACCTGGAAATACACGAGGTTGAATCCCCCTTCCCCGGCCTGCAGCATGATCCGGGCGACGTCCGATGGAGATGAGTACTCGAAGCGACTCACCCAGAGAGCACGGGTTTCTGTGAGGGAGTCACCGTGGGTCAAGGCTTTCACAGTGAAAACCAGACTGTCGCTCCCGGACGGGTTCGTGACCCGGATCCATGCGGGACCAGGAGGCCCTCCCTTGAATCCTGCCCTGACCCGGATCTGGTCCTGGGACCGACTGAGGATCTCCAGAAAGAGGGAGGGGGGTCCGGCCACCTCGACGTTTTCGAGGTTCTCCCCAGAGAGAGTCAGGATCGACGGAGATTCGATGGGGGTTGCCTCGGAAGGAGACAGGGATAGAAGGGTCGGAGAGGACCCATCAGGGCCCGCCGGACCGGAATCCCCACACCCACCCATCCCGCCAACGCCCAGTAGGAGTAGCCCCCTCAAAAGCCTCCGCACAACCGATCTCCTTCCGATGCATGAGGTCACCCTCCAGCCATGGGGGGGATCCGGGATCCAACCCCGCGGCGGTCGGTTTGCACAAATCATCCCGGGAGAGCCTTCCTTTCCCCTATGCCTCGCTGGCAGAGGCAGCGCCAGGTTGGTATACTCGGCACCAAGCGAGGTTGGACGGTTTCGCGGTGACGCTCACCGCTCGTTCGTGGCCCACCTTCGGGAGAGCGCGGCGATGGCTTTCGGCAACTTCCACATTGGCATCATGGGGAACCTCTTCTCGGGGAAGACGACCCTCATGAACGCCCTCGCCGCGGACCCATACCGATCCGAACTGGAGGGTCTTCTCGACGCAGGAGAGACGCACGCCTTCTCCGAGCGGGTGGAAAAGGGGTCGCTCACGGACCAGTGCCTCGCCCTGTTCTACCAGGACCGAGTGGCGAACATCTTCCCGACCGAGACAGCATTCCTCCACATGCGGGTGCTCCAGCAACGGGAGATCCGTCACCTCATGACCCGCCAGGCCAAGAGGGGCGTGCTCATCCTGGAAGACCGCCCCTTCCTCGACGGCCCCGAAGTCTTCGTCCAACGAATGATCGACTCGGGGGAGATGCCCCCGGCCCATGCCAACCTTTACCACACCCTCTTCTACCAGACCCTGGAGCGGGAACGGATCCGTCTTCCCGATCTCTTGGTGTACCTGCGCACGGAACCGGCGGTTCTGGAACACCGGCGGGCCGCCCGGGCCGAGGCTGGGGACGAATACGCCAGCACCATCTCGCTCGACTACCTCCGCGAGATCCACGAGGGCTACGAAAACCTGGTGGGGAACTGGCGGGCGACGCTTCGGAAGTACCAGGAGTTCGCGGTGGTGCCGCCTGATTCGGACATGCTGAACCTCCCCGCCGAGATCGACATGTACGAACATCCGGACTACGTACACGTCGCGGCCGGGACCATCCGCGAGAAGGTGCGCCGGATGGTAGCGGTTAGGAAGAGGGACCTTTGAGCGGCATAGAGGCGCAATCGATGGGCGGCACGGGCCCCATCCTGGAGGTCCGTGAGGACCCGACCATCCGCCGGCACCAGATCGCCAACCGCCTCACCAGCGTCGAGCGGCGCCTCCTCACTTACCTCGCAAAGCACCAGAACCTCGTCACGTGCGTGGGGAACATCGGGGCGGGCAAGAGTTCGCTTGTGAAGCTGTTGGCCTACAGCACGGGAATGAACGCGCTCTTCGAACTCCCCGACGAGGGGTTCGAGGACCACATCGCGCAGAACCCTTCACTCTTCCCCCTTCTGGCGACAGCCAAGAACTCCGCCAAAAGGACGTTGGGGCGGTACTACGGAGCCATCAACGAGTTCATCGGGGTCCAGGCGCGGGAGCGGCCGGAGAGCCCAAGCTGGGCAGCGGCGAAACGGAACCTCGAGCACGCGGCCCTCGATATCCAACACGCATACCTCGACCTCCGGAAGATGCAGCTTCAGGCGGTTCCTCACCTCCAATCCTCGACGTGCATCGACGGCTCTCCGCTGGCCGACCGGTATGCCTTCTGCGAGGTCCTGCACCGCGACATGGACGTGCCATACCTGACTGCGGAGTCGCTCGCAATCATCGATGCGCGACTGGACAGCGAGTTCAGACCTCTGGTGCAGCATGGGCTGCTGGTGCTGCTCAAGGGCCCGGTGGAGTACCTCCTGCGGAACATCCGGGACCGGCGCCGCGACGAGGAACAGGCCAACGCCGATGAGATCCCGGAGGGCCTGTTGCGGCTCGTGAGGGCGCTGAACGTCCGTTACGACAATTTTGTGGAACAGCTCCGCGAGAGCGGCTGGTACGATGGGCCGGTGCTGGTGATCGACGTATCGGAGATCGACTTCGTCTCCAACGTGCGGCACCTCATCGCCGTGTACGAGGGGATCGAGACACTGCTGGTGCCTAAAAAGTTCAAGGGCTGAGGCAACCTCCTCCTCTCAGAGCCCCCCATCTTCTGTCAGCGCGTCCATCTCCGAACCAGCTGAGGGCCACGGATGGGACGCCATCTGCCCTCCCGGCCAAGCAGGCCGGGAGGGCAGATGGCGCGAAATCCCCGGGGGAACGGCTTCCAATGACCCCGGAGCAGGCCGCGATAGGCTCGAAGCGCTACCTCAACTGCAGGATGTGCACCGTTCCATCCCCATACTTCGCCGCGAGGCCATCGATAGTCCTTCCACCGAACAGCGCAGCCATCTCGTCGATTGTGGACTGGTTCGGGAGCATCTCATCAGCCCCGGCCCGGCTCTCCTCGATGTTCCCTGAAACCATGATGATCATCTTCTCAGGTCTCAGGTACTGCTGGGCCACCCGCTGAATGTCTTCCACCGTCACGGCTTCATACGTCTCAACGTAGGTGTCGTAATAGTCCATGGGACGGCCGTTGAACTCGAGTTCGGCGAAGTTGGAGAGGGTTCCGAAGATGGCCGAGCCGCCACCCCTCCCGCCTCCCGCGAACAGGGCCGGGAAGGCGTTGACCCGAGCCGTCCTGGCAAACTCCAGGTCCTCCGCTGGTACGGGCTCGTTTCGGATCTTCTCGATCTCGTTGAGCATCAACTGAGCCGCGAAGACCACGGTGGAGTTCTTCGTCTGGCAGCTGGCGGCGAACGTTCCCGGATAGAGCGTTCCTCCAGAGAACCCCGATCCCGTGGAATAGGCCAGCCCATTGTCGGACCGGACGATCTTGGTGATCCTGGAGGAGAAGGATCCCCCGCCCAGGATGTAGTTCATGAGGTCAACGGCCGGGTAGTCCGGATCGTCTCGCATGAGACCTACGTGGCCGATCCGGATCACCCCCTGGTTCGGAATCACTTCCGGCTCGATCATATAGACTCCACCGGCTGCAGCCTGCGTGACCTCCGGAATGGGAGGCGCAGCCAACTCGGCGTCCCCCCACTGGCCGAGGGTCTCCTCCAGCTTCTGGAGCATCTCCCCTCGGTCGAAGTCGCCGACCACGATGAGGATGGCGTTGTTGGCGCCCCAATACCTCCGGTGCCAGTCCACCAGGTCCCGCCGGATGAACCCGTTGACGATGGCCTCGGTCTGCTCGGCGTTGATGGGTGAGTCTTCTCCGTATACCAGATCACCGAAGGCACGGCTACCCACTTGGGACACGTTCTGGTTTCGGTTCTGGACAGCGACCAGGGCGCTTTCCTTTTGGCGACGAAGCTTGTCGTCGGGAAAGGCCGGATCGTTCAGGATGTCCATCCAGATCCCGAGGCCTTCGTCCAGATGCCTCATGTGGATGGAGAGACGAGTGGCCGAGACGGAGCCGGCGAGGAAATCCATCCTCTCGTCGATTTCCTCCCCAGTCATCGAGTTCGAGCCCCCCTCTCGAATGAGTCGGGTGGTCAGCCCGGCCAGGCCAATCTTGTTCGCCGGCTCCAGGAACGGACCGTCCCGGAGCATGATTGAGGCGTCGAACCATGGGATCTCATGGTCCTCGGCGATATAGACGACCAGGCCGTTCGAAAGCTCGGTTCGGAAGTCGTCGGGATTGGGTGGGGTGAATTCCAGAGGCTCGTACGAAAAGTCCTCGGGGCGGGGACCCTGCTTGGATCCGTCGTCGCAAGCTGGAAGGGCGACAACAGCCAGGAGCAGCGCCAGCGATATGGATGTACGTCTTTTCGACATTGTCTATTCCTTATCTATGACAGTTTCCAAAGACATCATCTCTCGCGTTCCAGAACTCCGGTAACGCTGTTGTCTCTCGTGAAGTACTTCTGGGCCACGGCCATGAGGTCCTCAGCCGTGACGGCCATTCTCTGTTTGTATTGCTCTTCGATGAACTGCCACTGATAAGCGGTCTCCATCCGAGCCAGGGAGCTGGCTATGCCTGTGCCCCGGAGGCTTTGGAGGAAGTCCGCCTCCACCTGGTTCTTCACCCGTTCGAGAAGGTCGGGATCCACAGAGTTGGTCTTGGCGTCCTCCAGGTAGGACCAGAGCTCATCATCGATGACGTCGGAGGACACCACCGCCCGCCGGCTGACCTCCTTGACATTCGCCGAGACTCTGAAGGATCCATCGTACATGGAGGTCGACGCCCGGGCGCTCACACCCGTGGCATGCTCACTCTCGAGGACCATCTCCCTGTACATGTCCCCGGAACGGGAACTCATGACCTCGCCCAGCATGTAAAGGGGAGCCAAGTCATCATTCCAAACAGGCGGTATGTGGAAGAGAATTTGGACGGAAGGATCGGTAGCGGCCCGACCGTACACCCGCTTCTCGATGTAGGGGGCGTCGAAATCCGGACCGACGGAGGTCCGATAGAACTCGGGGCTGGGCTCCAACGTCCTCACCCGGGGCGATTTCCCCCTGGCCGGAATGGACCCGAAGTATTTCTCGACCAATGCCATTACGGCGTCCACGTCGATGTCCCCTGCGAGAACCAGCGTGGCATTGTCCGGCCGGTAGTAGAGGTCCCGGTACTCGACCATCTCCTGCCTGGTGATGTTGCTGACGTCGGACATCCACCCCACCACGGACCAGGAATACGGGCTGGCGGCATAGAAGGTGGCGTTGAGCTGCTCGTTGAAGAAGAACCCTGGGCGGTTCTCGCTCATGCGTCGTTCCTCGGCGATGACGTCCCGCTCGGAGTAAAACTCCCGGAAGACCGGGTTCACCATTCGGTCGGCCTCGAGAGCCAGATAGAGTTCGATTTTGTTCTTGGGCAAGGTGACGTAGTACTGCGTCATCTCCTGGCCCGTGGAGGCATTGATCCCAGTGCCGCCAGCTTCCTGATAGGCGCCCCAAAGCTCCTCGCTCAGCATGGTCTCTTCCCGTTGCTGATTGATGAGGTCGGAGACCTGGGCCTTCCACTCGATGATCTTCCCGTCATCCCGGCTTTTGATCTTGGATTCCTCCTCGATGATCATCGCCATGATCTCATCGATCTGGGCCATGATCTCCTGGTCCCGCTCCAGCATCCCGGCCTTTACGCCCATGGAGTTGGAGCCCTTGAACATCATGTGCTCGTGGAAGTGGGAGATACCGGTGATGCCCGGGCGCTCGTTCACCGCGCCCACACGGTAGGCCAGGATGCATCGGATAAGGGGGGTCTCGGGCCTCACCACAATGAGGACCTTGAGGCCGTTGTCCAGGACCCGCTCGATGACTTGGTCGGTGAGGCTCAACTCTTGGGCCTCCGATCTCATCAAGGGTCCGGCTGTAGCGAAGAGCACGATCAGGAAAGAGACTGATCGCCCAACACGTGATCTGTTCATGCCATCCTCCGGAAGGGTGTCGGGGAAAACACGGGGGTAATTGTATCGCCCTTTCGTCGATTGCGTAATGCCATTAAGTGTCTTTGACGGTGGTGCCCCACCCGTTCCCGATCCTACCAGCTTCGGTTAGCTTTCCCCTTCGTGGAAACCGCCGTGCACACCCATGCCGGCGACCGAACCCACGCCCCAAGGTGCGGCGTGGGATTTTTTTGGGGATACAGGTCGGTTGAGAACACCGCATTCAACAATGAAAATTGGACTTGTAGGGTTCGCGGGATCAGGGAAGACCACCGTCTTCAACTCCATGACGGGATTGGATGCACCGGTGGGTTTCGGCGGAGAGGTGCGCTTGGGCATGGTACGGGTACCGGACGAACGCATCGACCAACTCTCCCGGATCTTCTCTCCAAAGAAGACCACGTATGCGGAGATGAGCTTCTCCGACATCCCCGGCGAGCACGGATCCGAGAAGAAGGGCCTTTCTGCCCGAGCGTTGCAGCAGATCCGCGACCAGGAGGCCCTTTGCCTGGTGGTTCGCGATTTCTCCAACCCGACCCTGGATTCCGACCCCAACCCATCAGGGGAGTTGGAAGCCTTTCACGCCGAATGTATCCTGGCCGACCTGGACATCGTGGAACGCCGCCTCGAGCGGGCTCGAAAGGAGCTGGCACCGGCTCAGGAGATCGCGACATTCGAGAGGATGAAGGCCACGCTGGAGGACGAGCGACCTCTCCGTTCCCTGCCCGAGCAGGAGTTGAATCGGGCCGCCATCTCCGGTTACGGGTTTCTTACCGACAAACCCCTTCTGGTTGCTGTCAATCGGGCAGAGGAGAAATCCGGTGAAGAACTCCCGGCCAACCTCAAGAACCGTATCGCCGACCTGAACGCAGCAGGGATGCCGCTGTCGGCAAACGTCGAAGCGGAGATCGCTGATCTGCACCCGGATGACCAGCGAGCTTTTCTGGAGGACCTGGGCCTCTCGGATCCGGCCATCTCACGGTTCATTCGCACCGCGTATGGGCTGGCGGAGCTGATTTCCTTCTTTACCGTGGGGTCGGACGAGGTGCGGGCTTGGACCATCCGACGAGGCTCCAACGCCCGGAAAGCTGCGGGGAAGATCCACTCGGATCTGGAGCGGGGCTTCATACGGGCCGAGGTGATTCCCTTCCCGGTGTTCATGCAGTACGGATCCGAACAGGCGGTGAAGGAGACCGGCCTCCTCCAGGTGGAGGGAAAGAACTATGTCGTCTCCGACGCAGACCTGATGAACATCCGGTTCAACGTGTAGGGAGAAGGAGCTGCCGGCCCTCGGAGGACCGGCAGCCTCCGGTCACCATTTAGTCATGGGGCCCTCATCATCCTTCTCGTCATCGTCATCGTCATCACCGCCCCCACCACCACCCCCACCCAACCCAGCCAGAAATCGGTCGAGAAGGCTTTGAATCACCGGCGGCAACCCCGAGGGTCCACCCCCGCCTCCGTCCGAGCCGATTTCTCCGGGGTCCTCTCCTGTCCGGACGGTCCCATCGATCCTGGCGTAGTTCAAATCCATCATCGCCAGGTAGGCGTGGATCATGCGCCCGAACTGCTTCTGGGTAAGATCCCCGTCTTCGATCCAGCAGTCCCCGTAGGCAACGATCTCACCATCACTGGCGTCCCATCCGAATTTCACGAAACGGAGTTGGTAGTTCAGGCCACCGAGTACCCGGAGGGTGGCAGCCAAGTGTTCATGGTCCACGGGACATGAGTGGTAGTTCATAGAACGGAATTGAATGAACTGACCCTCTAGCTCGAGGAGGACGAGGAGCTGGTAACTACCGTGCAACCCCCTGGCACTGAGCATGAGCTTGTCCATGGCCGGGTCCAGGAAGTACTTGAATTTCTCACCCTCCAGCAGGGCCTTCAACCTCTCCATCGTCAAAGTCATCGCACGCTCCGGTTTGATCAGGCCAAGCTGATCACAAGAGTGTTATTGTCGCGGGCACGCCGCGCCAATCCTACGGGTTCCCCCAACTCCACGGACGAGTCCGCCTTCAACACCTCCAGCCGAATCGTCTCCACACCGTCCATTTCACCCTGAACATCGGCGACGACCCACTGCTCCCACACACGGTTTCGTAGGATGCCGCTTACGCCCCGTGCTCCTATGCCGGGTTTCCAATGGGATGCCAGGCAGTCCAGGACCTCTTCGTCCCATTCCAAGGAAAGGCCTCTCCCCGTAGCGGTCTCCGCAAGGCCTTCGAGCTGGACCCGGAGGATTTCCCGAGCCGAGTCCGCGTCGAGACCCTTGAAGTCGAAGAAGTGAGTCATGCGCTCCAGGAAGGCCTCACCCAAACCCATGCTGGCGAAGTGGGCCTTCATCGCCGCCGGGTCGGTCGCTGCCTCAATCGAATCCGGGCCTGCGTTGGACCCGAACCCGATGGACTTTTCACGGTGGTAAACGGCTCCGGCGTTCGTGGTGAAGATGATGAAGGATCGACGGAAATCGAGAGGGTTTCCTTCCTTATCCTCGCATTGGCCATCATCGATGATGCGAAACAGGAGCTCCCCGACGTTGGGGTCCGCTTTCTCGATCTCGTCGAATAGGACGATGCATTCCGGGTTATCGAGGATGTGGGAGAGTATGCCGCCTCTCCCCCGGACATATCCGATATATCCGGGAGGAGGGCCAAAGAGGACGTTCTGGGAAGGCCCCCCATCATGGCCGGATCCCTTGAGAGTGTTGCAGTCCACTCTGAGCAGGGCCTCTTTCCCCCCGCCCAGGATTCTACTCAGGAGAACTGCCGTCTCGGTTTTCCCTACGCCGGTGGGGCCCGAAAAGAGGAACACACCGCGGGGTTTTGTCGCAGATTTGGTCCACCCCTTGATACCCATGACGAAAGCCCTCGATATCCCGGAGAGCGTTTCATCCTGGCCGATGATCTTGCTCTTCAACGGGTCGAAAACCTCGTCAGGGTGGAGGACCTTTTCTCTTACGACACTATGGCCGATGGAGTCCTCCAGGGCTTGCCAGATTTGAGCTTCCGTCAGCGTCTCCAACGGAGGATCCTCCACCAAGCAATACGCGCACGCCCCGTCCAGAAGCTGGATGGACTTCCGGGGTTGGGCCCGGCTCAACAGGTACTCTTCGGCGAGCTGGACCGTCCGGTCGACAAGCTCCTCCGGGATGTCGACGCCGTAGAACTCCTCCATCCCGGGGCGTCTGGCGCGCATGATCTCCTTTGTCTCTTCCGGGGAAGGCTGTTCGATGGTGATCTTGGTGAACCGTTCGTCCAGAGCCGGGTCGGGTTTGATGTAGTGCCGGTACTCGGCAGTCGTGGTGCAACCGATGACGGTGATCTCGCCGCTCATGATTGACTGTTTGAAGGCATCATTGGCATCGGTGAATGGGCCCCGATGGTCCATTCCACTCTGAAACATGGAGTGAGCCTCATCCACGAAGAGAATCACTTTGGGATTGGCTGTGAGAACCCGGAGGAGGGAGGAAACCCGTTCCTCATACTGCCCCACATGGGAGGCGCCGGAACGCAGGAAGATCGGGGAGAGTTCGAAGATGTCATGATCCCGCAGGCGCTTCGGGATTATGGAATCCCCCGCCACCAACAAACGGGCGAATTCGTAGACAAGGGCCGATTTGCCGGTGCCGGGCAACCCAATGACCATGGCGCTGTGTTGTTTCCGTTGGATGAGAGCGCGGGAGAGAGACTTGAGAGGCTTCCCCAACTCCACGATCCCCTTTTGAGGAGGTTCGCCCACAGTGAGCATCCGACCAAAGGTGCTTAGGGCGTCTACGACCTGCTTTCTTTCCCTTGACCCCCGCCACCCCCCCGGCGCAGTTGAATCCTTCGGTTTCGCCTCTCGGACGTCACCCGCCAATTCCAGGAAAGCGGCATCAAGTTCTTCAGCCGAAATTCCAGCGGAGACCGCGAAATCCCTTCCTGGCTCGCTCTGGAGGAGCGCCTTGAACCATGATTCCGGGGTCTGGGGCTTCCCACCTTTGGGCGCAGTTTTGGTGAGCACGGGCTGCAGAGCTGCGGCGAGCGGAACCGTATCGGGCGTATCGTCTCGGCGCTCTTCTGGTACAGGCAGGAACGCAGCGAATTGTGGAAATCGATCCTTCAGCCCTGATGAATGGTAGAGTGCTCGTAGGAGCACACCCATCCCCATTACTTCACCCTCGGGAACACACCGTTTGGCCAAATCCCGAGCCTTCTCGGATTCCGGGTTCAGATTCAGGGCCATTTGGAATCCTCATGTCTGATCGATCCCTCTAACCCTGCCCGGAACACCGCCTCTCCAAGGTGGTTCTCAGGCAGTGCGGAGATCCCTTCTCTTGGAACCGGAGAGTTGAAGGCGAAGGGCAGGTAGGCAAGAGCCAGGAGCATTGCGGACCGGTTGCCCGCTTCAGCTCCTAGCTTGGAATTGGAGTACTCAAGATCGTACCGGTGTGACGACTTCAGAGCAGCGCCCTGTCTTTCCATAAAGACCTCCTCCCTCCAAGAATCCAATAATGAGAGACCGGGGCATTTCCGCAGTAACGGCGGAAAGATCTGCGGATCAACGTAGGATTGGCCTGGAAAGACGGCAACTTGACCCCGGGATGCTCCCGAGTGTGGGGCACGGCTGAAGAGAACGAGACGCATATCGAACCTCCCGAAGCTGGACAGGTTAGAGAATCTCCCCGTAGCTTCGGCCAAGCCCAATCCTCTTCCCCTGGTTGAACCCAGAGGAGCCCAACGATGCCCG
>JBDRDQ010000326.1:0-10614 GCA_043820695.1 Gemmatimonadota bacterium
TCTTGAGAGGAACGCCGACCCGGTTCGCTTTTCGGTGGCTCCACCCCGACGTGGGGGCCTGGGTGGCCCGGAGAGTCTCAAAAACCGGGTTGGAAAGCGAAGGGCAGCTGGAAAAGCAGAAGGCGAGGGCCGGGTTCCTGGAGTCGTGGGCCGCAGATCAGCTTGCGGCGGCCCCAGACCTCGACCTGGTGGTCTTGGGCCATACCCACCTTCCCGTTTTGAGGGAGGTGTTTCCTGGAAGGTATTACCTGAATGCCGGGGATTGGTTGGTACACAAGAGTTATGCGGTGCTGTCGGGCTCCGAGGCTCCGAAACTTCTGGAATGGGAAAACGGTCGGCCCCTAGAAGAGACCGATGGGTAGGGACAGGCCGATCTCCACCCCCGTCGCTGGGCTCGGCCCGATCACCACGGCTGCCGGAAAATCGGCGAGATGGGCGGAAACGTAAGCGTCGACGCCGCCGATCAACATGAGGAACAACCCCAGGGCGATCCAGTCTTCCCTCTGCCCGATTCTTGACTCCTCCAAAAGCCTCAGATCTTCCACCACCGGATCCTGTGCCAGGGCGCTCTCGATGGCTGACGGACCGGGGGGGGGATCCGTCCCCAGCCGCGCGGTGACGACCGCCTCTCTCATATCGAGTTGTTTCCGGGTTCCGGTGATCCGGGTTTGGGTCTTGTAGACCATGAGAGCGGTCGCGGTCTCGGCGGTGAAGTAGAAGGCGCCCCGGACGTAGGCCTTCACCTTGGTGTGCCCCCATCCCGGAATCAGTGCGGACCGGATGAATGCGCCCCGGGGGGACGTGCCTTCGGGAGTCAGGGCGACGGAGGGCGTCCCGGCTTCCTGGGCAACGGGTGGAACCAAGAGGGAGTCCGGAAGTTGACCCAGGGCCGGTTGGGAAGGGCCCGCAAGGATCGGAAAGGCACCCAGGGCCGCCAGGATGCGGAAAATAGATGGGCCCCTCATCGACCCCCTCCCGGAACGAGGACCGGGAGAATACCGGGACAAACCCCGATCTCCAGACTTGTCACAGGATCAGGCATCCTCTCCCCGTCCATTTCAAAGAAAAAGGGTTTTTCATCGGATCGTCGCACGGTGGCCGCTGTAACCCTTCGTTGAAGGAGCTCAGGGACCCCCTGGTGCGTACCCCGGATCACCTTTGGGATGTAGCGGGCAAGTTTGAGCATACCAAGCGTCCTGACGAAGAAGAGATCCAGAAGGCCGTCGTAAGGGGAAGCGTCCGGACTAAGAAGGAAGCCGCCGCCCACCGATGGTCCTACCGTCACGGCCATGAGAATGGTCCGGTCGTCGATGATTTCCTCCCCGCCCGCCCCGTCATCGCCCCGGAGGGATACCCGAAGGGACACTGGGCGGAAGGCTACGAGGGCGCTCACCAGAGCAGCCAGATATTGAAGGAGTCCCCCCAATCTGGGGAAATCCGCTCTTCTCCCCAGCACCTCCACGTCGACCCCCACTCCCAGCAGGTTGACGAAAAAGGCATCGGCTCCGTCGAACCGGACCCGGCCCACGTCGAAATCACGGATCTCTCCATCCAATAGCGCGTCAAGGGCCGCGCCGATGCTCCTTGACCCGCCGACCATCCGGTAGAAATCGTTTCCGGTGCCCATCGGGACCACGGCGATGGGGGGGGCTTTTGTTTTCCCTCTCAGAAGTCCGTTGGCCACCTCGTGTATGGTACCGTCCCCCCCAACGACGAGGATCAGCTCCGCACCATCCCGAACCGCATCCCGGGCGAGGGCTTCAGCATGGCCGGGGGCTTCGGATCGGAGAAGGGTGAAGGGGATCTTCCGTTTGGCCAGGCCTCCTTCGACCTTCGGCTGAAGGCGGCCGCCTTTGCCGCCGCTCGCGGCCGGGTTCAGGATGACCGTGATCTGTTCGGGGCGTTTCACCTGGCGTTTCGCGTTCCTGGATCTTGGTTGGGTTACGCCGCCCCCCCGGGGTGTGCCCGGCGGGTTCGTTTCTCTCCGCCGGGCTCCCGGTAGGTGGCGGGAGCGTGTGGGAATCGAACCCACCTACCCGGGTTCTAGCCGGGCAAGCTGGTTTTGAAGACCAGTCGAGACACCAGTCCCGATCCACCCCCGAAGAAGGGGACGCTACCGATCTGGAACTACCAGGTCAATTCCCCTTCCGTGGGCGTAGCGGGTTGAGCTACCCCCGGATCCCGACCTGGATGGGCTCCAGGCCGAGGCTTTCCAGGCGTTGGTTCAAAGCCTCCAGGTCAATCTGAAGGAGCCCGTGGAGTTTTTCCATCTCTCCTCGAAGCAGACCGTCCAGGTACTCGAAAACCGCATAAGACTGATCCGTGGGCCGGTCTTCCGACCCCTCCACGACTCCCAGGAGAGCCGCCAGCTTGTTGTTCAGCTTGATGGGGAAGTTGAGGGGGTCCTGGTTGCTCCTGTTCTTGACCTGGTAGATCTCACCTTCTACGGCGCTGTTGGCGGCCTGGAAGGCCGCCGAGGCACTCTCGATCCCCGCATCATCGGAAGCCTCCAAACGGTCCGCGAGCTGGGCTTTCACCTCCCTGATGAGGATGACGGCTTCGTTGGCGTCACTCACCCGGTCCCGGATCCGAACGGCGAGGTCGAATCGGGCCTGGAGATCGGCCTGGGTTACCCCCTGGATCCTCGGGTCCAATCCCAGGTGGAAGGAGCGCTGTCCCACCTCAGCGCCGTCCACCATCAGGCGAACGGAATAGTCTCCGGGCGCCAAGGCCGGCCCCGTGTTCCCCGCGGCCCAGAAGATACGGCCCTCGAAATCGGTGGATCCGTCCAGACGCATGTTCCACCGGAACCGGTTCATCCCGTCCCTGGTGCCGGGGGAGGGACGTTGGTTTGATCGCGCAAAGGGTGAGGCCTCCTCCTCCTCCTCAGCTGCCACGTTTTCCGCTGCCACGGCTTCTGCTTCCTCCTCTTCCGTCTCCTGGAGCTGGGCAGTGAAGCTCTGCACCACCTCGCCGGAGGCATCGAAGAAGGTCACCTCGACCTCCTTGGCGTCCTCGGCCAGGTAATAGGTGACGTCTACCGCTGGATCCAAACCTCGACGGACATCCGTGGGCTGGAAGAGGTGAGCGCCGGCGCTCATTACCTCAGGGGTCACCTGCCGAAGAGGGTCGATCCCAGTGAGGACCCAGAACGATCGGCCGTGGGTTGCAATGACCAGGTCGTCCTCCTTGACCACCAGGTCGGCCACCTGGACCGTCGGCAGATTGAGCGTCAGGGGCTGCCAATGTCCTCCGTCGTCCCAGGAGATGTAGACCGTCCGCTCCGAGGCGGCATAGAGGAGTCCATCCCGCTCCGGATCCTCTCGGACGGCTCGGATGAAGTCGTCATCGGGGATCCCACTCACGATCCTCGTCCAGCTGTTCCCGTAGTCTTCGGTCTTCCAGACGTAGGGGCGTCGGTCATTCTCCACCAGGTACCGGATCCCTGCGACGTACGCTTTCCCAGGAGTGGTCAGAGACGCCTCGATCGTGTTGATGCGGACAAAGTCAGGCGCGTCAGGGGGGGTCACATTCGCCCACTTCCCTCCCCCGTCCCTGGTGACATGGACATACCCGTCGTCCGACCCGGCCCAGATCACGGCCGGGTCGTGATAGGACGGTGCGATTGCGAACACGGTCGCGTAGGTCTCCACCCCCGTTTGGTCCTTCGTGATCGGGCCTCCGGACGGACCGATCGTGCTGGGGTCGGCCCTGGTGAGGTCGGGGCTGATCGCTTCCCAGCTCTGCCCTTCGTTCGTGGTCTTCCAGACCTTCTGGGTGCTGGTGTAGAGGACGTCGGGGTCGTGGTTCGAGAACACGATGGGGAAGGTCCATTGGACCCGCTCCACCAGATCCTCCGACGACTGGCCCATGGGGTTCTCCGGCCAGACATTCACCGCCCGTGTCTGTCCGTTGGAATGGTCGTACCGTGAGAGGCTCCCGCCGTAACACCCGGCGTAGTAGATGTCCGGGTTCTCGGGATGTGGGGCGATGTATCCACTTTCACATCCGCCTACCGAAAAAAACGGCTGGCCCTGGGCCGAGAGGTGGTCCCACCCCTGGGGCGCGACACAGGCCGTTGAGTTGTCCTGTTGCGCTCCGCAGACCAGATATGGCTGGTGGGCGGTAGTGATCACCCTGTAGAACTGGGCAGTGGGGAAATCCTGGTCCGTCCAGGTACGGCCTCCGTTCACCGAGACGTTGGCCCCGCCATCGTTCGCATTGATCATCCGGTCCGGATCATCCGAGGCGATCCAGAGGTCGTGGTTGTCCCCGTGCGGAACGCTGATGGTCCGGCCGAAAGATTCTCCACCGTCGTCGGATCGGTAAAAGGCCGTGTTCAGGACGTAGACCCTATCGACGTCCACCGGATCGGCGTAGATGCGGGTGTAGTAGAATGCCCGCTGGCGTAGTTTTCGCTCGTCGTTGGATCGGGTCCAGATTTCTCCGCCGTCCTCGGAGACGAACACCCCTCCCTCATCATTCTCGACGATGGCATACACCCGATTCTGGTCCACCGGGGAGACGGCGACGCCGATCTTCCCGATCAGACCGGCCTGAGGGAGCCCCGGATTCCGGGTGATCTCCTCCCAGCTCTCCCCCCCGTCCGTGCTTCGGAAGAGGCCGCTTCCCGGGCCTCCCGAGGAGGCTCCCCAGGACTTTCTCCAAGCCTCCCAAAGGGCAGCATAGACGATGTCCGGGTTCGACGGATGCACAGAAATGTCCACAGCCCCGGACCGGTCGTCCCGGAAAAGAACCTTGTCCCAGCTCTCTCCGCCGTCGGTGGTCTTGTAGACTCCACGCTCAGGGTTCGGCATGGAGTGGACCCCGAAAGCCCCAACCCAGGCCGTGTTACAATCGGTGGGATGGACCCGAATCCGGGATATGTTCTGGGTTTCCTTCAGCCCGAGGTGGTCCCAGCTGTTTCCACCATCCGTGCTCCGATAGACCCCATCGCCCTGCATGATATTGCCCCGGAGCTGGGTCTCACCGGTTCCGATGTAGACGATGTCGGGGTCGGCTTCGCAGACGGCAACGGCTCCCACAGAGGAGCTGGTGATCTTCCCATCCGTCACCGCGCGCCAGGTTAGCCCGCCATCGGCGCTTTTCCAAAGCCCGCCACCCGTTGCGCCGAAATAATACTCCAGGGGCCTGGCGGTACTCCCGGCCGCTCCGATGGACCGTCCTCCGCGGTCGGGGCCCACGTTCTGCCACCGGAGACCCTGGAGAAACTCCTCCGGTACCACCTCCTGGGATCCAAGGGGGCTGGCGATAAGGAACAGCAGAGTGGCGCCGATCAGAGGGGCCATTCGCAGCCAAGGCAGCCGAGGCATGAATCGGTAGGACATCTCCGTTCCTCTTGTTCAGGACAAAAAAAGCTCCACGGAGGACCCGGGTCGGGCCCAACGTCACATCGACCGGACCAACTCTTCAGGTCAGGAGATCTTGGCGACCGCCTCGATCTCGACGTCCACATGCTTTGGAAGGGTCCTCACCGCCACCGCTGCTCTGGCCGGGCGATGATCCCCAAAATGTTTTGCATAGACCTCATTCATGCCGCCGAAATCGTCCATGTCCGCCAGGAAGACCGTGGTCTTCACGACACGGGCGAGAGAGGCTCCCGCCGCCTCCAGGACAGCGGCCAGGTTTTTCAGGACCTGGTCGGTCTGAACACCGATATCCCCCTCCACAACCTGCCCGGTGGCAGGATCGATGGGAATCTGGCCGGAGCAGAAAACCCAGCCGTCCACGGAGATGGCCTGTGAATAGGGCCCGATGGCCCCAGGCGCCTTATCCGTTTTCACCGGATTCAAAACACTCATGGTTGTTCCTTTTCGAAGAAAGCTTCTTGTTGTTTCAGGATCTCCTCCGGGGAGATCGTCGCCACCCCCGCCTTACCGACCTCGACGGCCGCGGCATGGTTGGCCAGAATGGCAGCCTCCATGGGGGTGGCATCGACGGCCAGGGCCACGGCCATGACGGCCGTGACCGTGTCTCCGGCTCCGGAGACGTCGTAGACCTCTCGGGCCACCGTCGGAACCCTCATGTACCCGTCGCCCATGCTCTGGACTGCCATTCCGGACTCGCCCAGGGTAAGGAGCAGGGTCTCACACCCCAACCGTTTCCTCACCCCATCCATCCACTCCGGGTTATCGGGTTGAAGCCTTTCCCCCAGTGCGTCTTCCAGCTCACGGGAGTTGGGTTTGAAGACCGTAGCCCCCGTGAAATCGAAAAACCGGAGGCGCTTGGGGTCTACGACCGTCGGAATGGACCTGTCCCTCCCGGCCGCTAGGATGGCCCGGATCAGGGAGGGTATCAGGACTCCCTTGTTGTAGTCCTCGAGGGCGATGGCCGCCGCGGAGGGGCTTAAGCTCTGAACCGCACCGGCAAGACTCCGTGCCTGAACCTCCGAGATGTCGGAGGAATCCTCACGATCGAGTCGTGTGATATGCTGGTGCCTTGCCATGATGCGGGTTTTTACGGTCGTCGGGCGATCCTCCATCTCCACGAGGCCGGTCACGCCGACTCCGAGTGCCTCCAACCGGTCCCTTAGGACCTGCCCTTCGGAGTCCCTTCCCACCCCACCGACGACATCACATTCGGCACCGAGGGCGACGACGTTGGCAGCGACGTTTCCGGCTCCCCCGAGGGCCCAGCTTTCGGACTCCACTCTGACCACAGGAACCGGAGCCTCCGGGGAGATCCTGTCTACGGATCCGATGAGGTAGCGGTCCAGCATTAGGTCCCCGACCACCAGGACCCGGACGCCCGGGGCCCGGGATAGGAGTTCTCTGGCGCGGGAGGGAGTGATTCGTCTCACAGGCCCATGGATGGAGAAGGGAATAAGAAAATCGCCGCTCCCGGCCAACGTGGACCCGGAAGCCCGAGGGCGGGAAGCTAGAGGCGGGGCGTCCGAGTGTAAAGCGTCAGTCCCGGTGGATCCTCAGGACGACCTTCCCACTTCGGCACTGAATGTGGAGGGCCTCATCTCGGCCATCCTCTCCCCGGGTGATTCTGATATCCTGCGGGGCGGGGATGGAATGGGTCAGGTGGCCCTCGACGGTGCCTGAGCGCCCGAGCATGATATCGACCCGGTCCGTTCTAGGGTCATAGTCAACCCCCTGGAGGGGGAAGTTCCGTCCGCACTCCTGGGGCCCCACCTCGGGGTCGTCCACCTCCAGAGTCGTGCGGCGACCGGCATTCGCCTTGGTGAACTCGTTCAACTCCTTGGCCCATGACCTCAACTCGGCTTGGGTGTCTTTCTGTGCCAGGATTTCCTCGGATCGTTCAAGCGGTGGAACTACGAGGACCGGAACCTTGGCGGAACGGATCAAACGGGTGGAGACGCTCCCCATGAGAAGTCGGCCCACAAAGGAATGCCCGTGGCTGCCCGCCACCAGCAACTCCACCCCCTTCGCATTCGCGAAGGCCATGAGTTCGTGGGAGGGCTCCCCTTCCAGCACGTGAACGTGGGTCTTGCAGCCGGTCGGAGTCTGGAAGCTGTCCGTGAGGTCGACCAACCGGTCTGCTATCTCCTCCTCATAGTTTTCCCGCCACTCCTCAGAAAGGGTGGGTAGGAATTCCATCCCAGACAGGACATGAACCAGGTGAACATCCCAGGGTGTGGCCAAGAGGCTGATGGCGGCCTGGGCGGCCCTCTGGCTGAACAAACTGAAATCCACCCCCATCACCGCTGATCGCGGAAGTTTCTGAAAGGACTCGGGCACCGCCAAAACGGGAATGTGAGACACCCGCATCACCTGGAGGGCGGTCTCGGTACCGAACACCTTGTCCATGGGGCCGTGACGCCCTATTCCCATTAGAATCGCTTCAGCTCCCAATTCCGCTGCGAGCTTCACAATCCGTGAGGCAGGTACCCCCGCCTGGACGGAAATCGGCCAGGCGGTCAAGCCTCCCGTGATCGCTTCAACCTGACCGGAAATCTCTTCCCGGAGCGCGTACCGCCTGGACTCGTAGAGCTCCACTTCCGGTAGGGCCACCATAAACCCTGCATCGAAGACCGGCACCGGTTCCACGACCCCCAGAAGCTGCACCTTACAGTCCCCTTGGTCGGCCAGGCCCTTTGCAAACCGCAGCGCTCCAAGGGCAGCGGGTGATCCATCGGTGGCCACCAGGACTGTCCTACTCATGGCGCGTCTCCTGTCTCCGAGCGGCGGCGGGCCAGCCTCCCACCAAACAGGAACAATATGCCTGGCCCGGGGGGGACTGGGCCAGGGTTGAAGATCGGTTCGAGGACCGAGCCTGGAACGCCATAGCCTATTCTGCGGTTGTCGGGGTTGAAAGCAATCCGATCGTTAACGTATATGGAGGCATGCGCATCTTACTTGGTAAGGCCCCTCGGTTCCCGGAGCGGATTCCATCGTCATCCGGCGGGAACCCGGTGGAGTTGCCAGCGGTTATGTGGGGGGGACCAATTGAGACGTGAGTCGGGTATGGGTGTGAAACTGTCGAAGTTCTCTCTCTTGAGAGTCTTCCGGCGACCAGTTCCTTCGGATTCCTACGGGACAAGAGGTGTTTCCATGCAGGCGGCCTTCCAAAAGCGGCTTGGCGTTCTTCGTAGCCTCAGGGTTGGACTACTCGGAGTCCTGGGGGCACTCTGCCTTCTGGCGGCCACCACTTCGACTCTCGAAGCTCAGTATTTCGGTCGCAACAAGGTCCAATACGATGGCTTCGATTTCGAGGTGTTGAAGACTCCTCACTTCGATATCTACTACTACCCCGAGGAGGGGGTGGCCATCGAGGATGTAGCGAGAATGGCCGAGAGGTGGTACGAACGGTATGCCCGGTTCTTCCAGCATGAATTCGAAGGGTCGAAGCCTCTCGTCATGTATGCTGACCACCCGGATTTCCAGCAAACCAACACTCTTCAGTCGTTCCTCGGAGAGTCCACCGGAGGGGTGACGGAATCGTTGAAGAACCGGGTCATTATGCCCATGACCGGTTCCTATCAGGACACGGACCACGTCCTCGGCCACGAGCTTGTCCACGCATTTCAATACAACATTGCGGAGTCTCGCCAGGGGGCTGGAATGGTGGGTCTCACCAGGCTGCCTCTCTGGCTCATCGAAGGCATGGCCGAATACCTCTCCGTGGGTCGGGAAGATCCGCTGACGGCCATGTGGCTGAGGGACGCGGCGCGGCGAGATGACCTTCCGACCATAAAACAGATGGGCAAGGATTTCCGCTACTTCCCTTATCGGTTCGGGCAGGCCCTTTGGGCCTACATCGCAGGGGTCTACGGGGATGATGTTGTCGCCAACCTCTTCCGTAGCTCTCTTCGGAGAGGCTGGGAGCCCTCCCTGACAGCGGTCCTGGGATTGGATTCCGAAGGCCTCTCGGAGGCTTGGGCCGAGGCCATCGAGTCCGAGTACCTTCCCCTCATGGAGGGGCGGGATGCCCCTTCAGAGGCCGGGACGTTGCTGCTTTCCCCCAAGACGGGTTCGGGATCCCAGAATCTGGCGCCCGCCCTCAGCCCCGACGGCCAACGGTTGGTCTTCATGTCCGAAAAGGATCTCTTCTCCTTCGACCTCTTTCTAGCCGATGTCGGCTCCGGGAAAGTGAAGAAGAAGATCTCCAGCTCCGCGACCAGCCCCCATTTCGACGCCCTGCGATTCGTGGACTCTTCGGGATCCTGGTCTTGGGACGGCACGCGCCTCGCCTACGTGGTGTTCGCGGATGGGGACAATGAGCTGATCCTGGTGGACTCCAAAGACGGAGATATCCAGGACCGGATCAAGATCGAAGGCATGGGGGCCATTCAGGGTCCCTCCTGGTCCCCCGATGGGCGGACCATCGTGTTTTCGGGTTCCAAGGGAGGCCTCAGCGACCTCTACCTCTACGATATCGAGACGAATGAGCCCACCCAACTCACCCACGATCGGTACGCTGACTTCCAGCCGGCCTACTCCCCGGACGGCCGGACCGTGGCCTTCACTACCGACCGGTCTCCCGCGACCAGCTTTGATGGGCTTTCCTATGCCAAGTTCCAGCTGGCCCTCCTGGATCTGGAGACCGGCCAAACCGAGACCCTATCGGTGTTCGGACCTTCGGTGAAGCATATCAATCCACAGTTCTCCCCTGATGGGAGGCATCTGTACTTCATCTCGGATGTGGACGGATTCAGCAACATCTACCGTCTGGAGCTTGCCACTGGATCCGTGGACCGCATCACCAACGTGGCGACGGCGGTGAGTGGAATCGCCTGGTCCGCGCCCGCGATGACGATAGCGCAGGAGAGCGGTGAGATCGCCTTCTCCGTCTTTGATGACTTCGAGTTCCACGTCTACAAGCTGTCTCCTGAGGAAGTGGAGGAACGGGCCGAGCTGTTCGCCCTTGCCGAGCCGGGCCCCGGCCGGAACCTGCCGCCCATGAACCCAAAGGTCCCCAGCCGGGTCACCCAGTACCTGGCGGATGGGGGTACCGGACTCGCGGCTCCTGGCAGCTATGCGGTTAAGGACGCGGAGGTTTTCGACTCACAACTGGAGCTGGACTTCATCGGGCAGCCCTCACTGGGCGTGGGCGCCGATCAGTTCGGTACCTACATCGGCGGCAGTGCGTCGGCATACTTCTCGGATATGCTGGGGGACCGGCAGC
>JBDRDQ010000327.1:0-4719 GCA_043820695.1 Gemmatimonadota bacterium
CGTGGCGGCCGCCACGGGCGGAATCTGGAAGACCACCAACAACGGCACGACCTTCCGGCCCCTCTTTACCGACGAGCGGGTCATTTCCCTTGGTGATATCGCCATTGCCCCCTCGGATACCATGCAGATCTGGGCAGGCACCGGGGAGGAGGACTCCCGAAACTCCATCTCTCCTGGGGGCGGGATCTACAAATCCACGGATGGTGGCCTGACCTGGGAGCTGAAGGGCTTGGAGGACACCCAGGTCATCGCCCGCATTCTGGTTCATCCAACCAACCCGAATCGGGTCTGGGTGGCGGCCCTGGGCCACATCTGGGGCTCCAACCCAGAACGGGGCCTCTATCGCACCGACGACGGGGGAGAAAGCTGGAAGCTGGTGAAGTTCATCAGCGACAAGGCTGGCTTCGTGGACCTGGCTATCCACCCGGACAACCCCGACGTCCTCTTCGCCTCTTCCTGGGAGAGGGTCAGAGGACCGCATTTCCTCCAGAGCGGCGGCCCGGGAAGCGCTCTCTGGAAGACCACCGATGGTGGGGAGAGCTGGATGAAGGTGGAGGGGCCTGGTTGGCCCACTGGGGAATTCGGCCGCATCGGCATCGCAATCTCAAAAAGCGCCCCGGAGATCATGTACGCCAATGTGGAGGCGGCCGCCTACGAGGGCGAGCCCGCTCCCAACGGCCTCTATCGAAGCAATGACGGCGGAATGAGCTGGGAGAAGATGAACAGCGTCAACTCCAGGCCCTTCTATTACTCCCAGGTCAGGGTCCACCCGACGAATCCCGACAGGGTCTACTGGTCCACGGTGAATGTCTCCAACGACGGAGGTCGGACCGTGGGGAACGCCGCCCAGGGAATCCATGTGGACCACCACGCCATGTGGATGGACCCCAACGATCCCGAAAGGATGATCGTCGGCAATGACGGCGGCATCGGCGTCACCTTCGACCAGGGCGGGAATTACATCTTCCCCAACACCATGGCCCTGGGGCAGTTCTACGAGGTCAGCTTCGGCATGGAGATCCCCTACACCGTCTGCGGGGGGCTTCAGGACAACGGCTCCTGGTGCGGGCCCAGCAGGCGCCGCCAGGGCTCGATCACCAACGCCATGTGGGCGAGCGTCGGAGGCGGTGACGGGTTCTTCACCCTTCAGGACCCTGACCGGCCCGAGATCGTCTACTCCGAGTCCCAGGGTGGCTCCATGGGACGAGTGAACACCATCACCGGAGACCGGATGAGCCTCCAAAAGCCGGGCGGCCGGGGCGGTCCCACCACCGGCGAGGAAGGCTGGAGGTGGAACTGGAACACCCCCATGGTCATGTCCCCCCATGATCCCACGGTCATCTACGCCGCGGGGAGCCGGGTCTTGAAGTACACAAACCGGGCTGAGGAGTACACGGTGATCTCTCCGGACCTCACCTACGCCGACGAGGAGAAGATCAAGGTCAGCACCGAGACCACAGGTGGAATCACGCCCGACATCACCGGCGCCGAGACCTTTGCAACCATCGTGGCGCTGGCGGAGTCCCCCTTGCGACCTGGCCTTCTCTACGCCGGCACCGATGACGGCCGCACATGGATGAGTCCCAACGACGGCGGGGATTGGGAGGAACTCACGGGCCGATTCCCAGGGGTTCCCGAAGGTACCTGGGTCCGTCGGGTCGAACCGTCGAGCCACGACGCGAACACCTTCTTCGTCGCCTTTGACGGACACAGGACCAACGACTTCACTCCCTATGTCTATCTGACCACCGATGGCGGGCAGAGTTTCCGGTCCATCGCCAGCGACCTCCCAACCGGAAAGCCCGACTTCGTCCACGTCATCCGGCAGGACCTGGTGAATCCGAACCTGCTCTTCGTGGGAACGGACTTAGGTGTATTTGCCTCTTTCGACATGGGTGGCCACTGGCAGAAGTTCATGGAAGGCCTACCCACCGTTCCAGTCCACGACCTGAAGATCCATCCCCGGGACCGGGAGCTCATCGCCGGCACCCATGGCCGTTCCATCTGGATCGTGGACATCGCCGCTCTCCAGGAATTGACGGCCCAGACGGCGGCGGCTGACGTCCACCTCTTCCAGCCGAAGCCGGGGCTCCAGTTCGGCAACCGGCCCATCGGCGGCGAGTCGGCCGGTCACCAGGTCTTCGAGGTCCGGTCACCGGCCTACGGGGCCGAGATCGGTTACTGGATCGGACCCAACGCCGACATCCCGGCCCCAGCCATGCCGGCCATGGACCAGGGCCAAAGGCCGCAAGGACCTCCGGGAGGACAGATGCCCGGCGGAGCAGGAGGACCCCAAGGCAGGGGCGCCCAGGTGCAGATCACAATTCTGGACGCCGACGGGAACACAATGCACACCGGGACCTCGGCAGCTACCCCCGGCATCCATCGCTATCAATGGGACTTCCGTGGCCAAGCTGCCGCGGTGGAACCCGGACCGAAAACCGAGGAGCAGATTCAGGACAGCCTTCGGGCGGTGGAGAGGGTTCAAGAGCTCGTGGACTCCCTGGTGGGCGCGGGAAGTGACCGGGCCCAACTGGAACAGACCCGCGACATGATCCTGTCAGGAAACCGCCAAGGCATGATCGGGGCTTTCGGTGGTGGTGGCGGAAGAGCCGGCGGCGGGCAGCGGGACCCGGACGCATGGGTCGAGAGACCCGGTGAGAACTTTGCCGTGGGAGGTCGGGGCGGCGGGGGCGGCATGACCCCCGAGATGAGGCTCATCACGCAAGCCGCCCGTGACATCACCGGGGGTGGAGGGTTCGGAGGTCCTGGTGGGGGCGGGGGCCAAGCGCCTTTGGCGGACGCCGGGGACTATACCGTGATCCTGAAGGCTGGAGATCAGGAATTCCGGCAGACCCTCACGGTGATCAAAGGGCCAGACGCCGGAGGCGGCTGAGGGTTCTTTTAGGAACCTCTGGTTTTTCCGGTCAAACGGAGTGATGTTCGGGGTGCCCCTCCGGGGGCACCCCAACCAGGAGGGCAGGTGACCAGAAAAGATGGCCTGAGCATCGGAAGCCGAGGGACCCGCCTGGCTCTCGGCCTGGGTTTTTTATTTCTCTTCACTCTGGCCCCCACTCCCAGGCCCCTTCAGGGGCAATCCGGGGTTCCCACAGATCAGATCCACCTCTCCATCACCCTCGGCGGATACTTCTTGGTCGGCGTGGGCTACACTCACTTTATGGAGGAGCATCACGCTCTAGAGTTCACCGCGTTCCCCTTCGCCTACCCGGGAGAGGGTTTTCCCTTCGGCCTCCGGGCCGGATATGCCTGGGTCCCCTCCGACGAAGTGTGGAGAGCCAAGCTGGGCTGGAACATGACGGTCCTAATCCGGCCGGGTCAGACCGGTGGAGACCGATTTACGCCGATTCTGAACCTTACCCCTGGCATCCAATACGACCCCGACAGCGACCGGAGCTTCCGGGCCGACCTCTGGATGTCTTACTATCTCAGGGAAAAGGTATTCGCCCCCACCGGGGTAGAGTTCCTTTACGCCTGGCCCAAGTAGCCAGATGGGACGGACGCCCATCCCGTCCCACCCTCTTTCTCCCGTCCCACCCTCTCCTCACCCACCCAGCTGTTCCTTTAAGAAGGCGACGGTCCGAGGCCAAGCGGCCCGGGTCGCCTCCATATTGGCCCCTTCCAGACCGGGTTGTTGCCTCAGGAAGCCGTGGCCGGCGCCCTCGAAGATGTGCACTTCGTAGCTCTTGCCCATGCCCCCCAAAGCCGCCTGAGCCTCCGGAATGGTGGTGTTGACCCGAGCATCATTCCCACCGTACAGGCCGAGGATAGGCGTATCCACCGCACCCAAGGTCTCGGTGGCCGGGGAGCTCCCGTAATACACGACGGCTGCGCCCAGACCCGGCCACTCCGTGGCCATCCGGAAGCTGGAGCTCCCGCCCCAGCAAAATCCCACCACACCCACCGATGAGGTTGCCGAAGGCAGCGCCGTGGCAAAGGAGGCGGCGGCTTTCAACCTCCGGGTGACCTCACCGGTTTCCAAAGCCCGAATCAGAGCCACGGCTCCCTGCTGGTCAACCGACTCACTTCCCCCCCCACCAGGACCCTTCCCCGAAAGGAGATCCGGGGCGATGGCGACGAAACCGTCCGCCGCCAGTTGGTCGGCCACGGAGCGGATCCAGTCCGTGAGAGCGTAGATCTCATGGATGACGATCACCACGGGAGCGGCGTCGGCCCTCTCGGGATACACGACCCAGGCCCTCACCATGTCACCGATTCCCGCATCGTAGTCCACCCATTCACCGTGTCGGGGTGAGGCGTCCAGATGGGCCACGGCCCCCGCTTCATCCGGCGGGAGCCCCTGGGGGTAGGCCAAGCCCGGCTGGGCCGCAGCGAAGGCGGCAAGTGTGAGAGAAAAGGCGGCCACACGTGTGATTCCGGGCCGGGTCCAGGGATTCATGGCACCTCCGGTGCTGGTACTATTGATCTATAGAATGGGATTCGACGTGAAATATTTTCGGCAAGAACTCTTCTCAGGTAAAGAGGGGAAGAGGCGCCGACGGTAAAGTATCTACCGCCGGCGCCTCTCCAGGAGTGGGAGAATCGGGGCCCCCCTGCCCTGCTGCGAGCCCCGATTCCCCGTCCTACCGGGTCGTAAAGGTGATTGGAAGGGAGATCCAGACAGGCACCCTTTTGTCCCGGTTCAGAGCCGGCGTGAAGCTGATTACCCTTGCCACCTCCATTGCGGCAATGTCGAGCGCC
>JBDRDQ010000328.1:0-2591 GCA_043820695.1 Gemmatimonadota bacterium
GCGATGGTCTTCCTCATCTGGGATAAGGGAATGTCTTCGAAATCGACCCCTGGAGCCGGAGCCGGAGTGGTGCCCGCGCCGACCCTGGAGACCGGAGCCACAGATGCCACGCCGGCTCCGGCTTTCGCCGCTTCCACGTCCCGCATCACGATCCGGCCCCCCGGGCCCGATCCATGGACCCCCAGAAGATCCAGGTCGGCCTCCCTCGCCAACCGACGGGCCAGGGGAGACGCTTTGACTCGACCGCCAACGCTGGTCAGGAGGGGTGCAGGGTGGTCCTTCCCGGCCTGAGAGGCCTCTTGGATTTGGAGCTCCGGTGTCCCTTGGGGCGTTTCGGGCAATACCGCCGCTCGGCCTGCCCCTAACAGTCCACTAATGTCCTCATCAGCTCCGGCGATGACGGCGATGACTTCACCCACGGGTGCGGTAGCCCCTTCGGGTATCAGGACCTTCCGGAGCACCCCCTCACCGCGGGCTACCAACTCCATCGTGGCCTTGTCCGTCTCGATCTCGGCCAGGACCTCCCCGTTCGAAACCGGGTCTCCCTCGGACTTGAGCCACCTCACCAACTGCCCCTCTTCCATGGTGGGCGAGAGAGCTTCCATATGGACCTTCGTTGCCATTGGGCTATTTCCGGTAAAGAACTCGCCTGCAGGCATCCACCACCCGCTGGACGTTGGGCTTGGCCAGTTGTTCCAGGTTCTTGGCGTAGGGCATGGGTACATCGGCCTGCGTGACCCTCAGGACCGGCGCATCCAGGTCGTCGAATGCCTCTTCCTGAATGGTGGCCGCTATTTGTGAACCGATGCCGGCATACGGCCATCCCTCTTCCAGATATATTGCCCTGTTGGTCTTCCGGACTGAGGCAAGGATAGCCTCCACATCCAAGGGCCTGAGGGAGCGGAGGTCCAAGACGTCAGCCTCGATACCGTCTCGAGCGAGGCTGGTCGCGGCCTGGAGGGCCAGGTGGACCATCTTCCCATGAGTAATGATGGAGACGTCATCCCCTGCCCGTTTCAGCTCCGCCAACCCAAGCGGTACCAGGTGTTCTCCTTCGGGGACTTCGCCTCTGATGTTGTACAGAAGCTCCCCTTCCATGAAGACAACCGGATCGTTGTCCCTGATGGCGGATTTGAGCAGCCCTTTGGCATCGGCAGGCGTGGCGGGCGTCACCAGCTTGAGCCCCGGCGCATGGACATACCAGCTTTCCGCAGCCTGGGAGTGCTGGCCGGCCAGCTGAAGGGCTGCTCCGGTGGGCCCTCGGAAGACCATGGGAATGTTGATCTGGCCACCGGACATGTACAGCATCTTCGCCGCCGAGTGCAGGACCTGATCCAGAGCGAGAATCGAAAAGTTGAAGGTCATGAACTCGATGATCGGGCGAAGCCCCACCATAGCCGCGCCCACGCCCAGGCCCGCGAAGCCCAGTTCGCTGATGGGGCTATCCACCACCCGGAGATCCCCGAAGCGGTCCAGGAGCCCCTTGGACACCTTGTAGGCTCCGTCGTACTCCGCCACCTCCTCACCCATGAGAAAGACGGAGTCGTCCCGTTCCATCTCTTCGACGAGAGCTTGGTTCAGTGCCTCTCGGTAGGTGATCTCAGGCATTCAGGGGCAGGTCCATTGAGTTACCTCGCCGGCTACCGATCTCTTCCGTCGAAGAAGAGCCGGCCATGCTCATTGATCTGTGAATATACGTGTGTATAGAGTTCGGCAGCGTCGGGCGTTGGCGCAGAATCCGCGAATTCGACCGCCTCTTCCACCCTGGCCCGGGCTTCCTGGTCCATCACCTCCAAGGCCTCTTGGGTCAGGACGCCCGCTTCGAAGAGTCGGTCCCGAAGGATTTTGATGGGATCGTCCTTCTCCGTCCGTTCCGAGACTTCTGCTTTCGATCGGTACGTCCCGGACACGGGGTCCGACATGGAGTGTCCCCGGAAACGGTAGGTCCTGACCTCCACGAACCGCGGACCGCCCCCGTCCCTGATCTCAGCTACGAGCTTTTCAAAATGGCGGTATGTTTCCAGGACGTCCTGGCCATTCACGACGCTCGCCGGAATCCCGTAGGCCGCAGACCGTTCTTCCACCCTGGTGGCAGACACCCGGCTCCAGGCGGTGCCCATCCCGTACCCGTTGTTCTCTACAACGAAGATGACCGGGAGACTCCACACCGCCGCCATGTTCAGGGATTCATGGAACGCCCCCTGGTTTACCGCCGCTTCACCCATGAAACACATGGCCACTCGGTCCTCACCTCGGTACTTGATAGCCCATCCCATCCCCGTGGCCAGGGGCACCTGCCCTCCAACGATCCCATGCCCCCCCATAAAGGCCTGGTCCGCACCGAAGATGTGCATGGATCCTCCTTTTCCGGTGGACGATCCATGAGCCTTCCCATAGAGCTCAGCCATCACCACCTTCGGATCCATCCCTTTGGCCAGGGCCTGCGTGTGCTCGCGGTAAGCTGAGATTACGTAGTCGTCGTCCCGAAGGGGACCGATGCAGCCTGCTGCAGAGCCTTCCTGCCCGATGTGGAGGTGGCAAAACCCGCCGATTTTCCCGATGGCGTATCCCTCTTCTGCCTTCTCCTCGAA
>JBDRDQ010000329.1:0-5511 GCA_043820695.1 Gemmatimonadota bacterium
GGGCGGTATGAGGACGAGGTAAGAGACCCTGCCCTGGAATTCATCCAGGACTCTTCCTCCCGTCTTAAAGCTCTGAGCCCCCATTTCAGGGCCGATCCAAGGGCCTCTGGCGGCTCCCTTTTCAGGATTTACAGGGACACACGGTTTTCCAAGGACAAGAGCCCCTACAAGACCTACACCGGGATTCAGTTCCGACATGAACAGGGGAAGGACGCTCACGCCCCTGGGTTTTACCTGCATATCGAACCCAAAGGGTGTTTCGTAGGGGTGGGTATCTGGCATCCTGACGGGAAGGCGGTAAAGAAGATCCGGGAAGCGATCGTGGAGGACTCGACGGGGTGGAAGAAGGCTGTATCAGGTTCGGCCTTCAAGGCCCGGCTCAGCCTTTCCGGGGACCAGTTGGTCCGCCCGCCCAGAGGCTTTGACCCGGAGCACCCCCTTGTCGGAGACCTCAAGCGGAAAGACTTCATCGCGGTGGCTCCCATTTCGATGAAACAGGTAACGGAGCCTGGGTTCA
This sequence comes from Gemmatimonadota bacterium, assembly GCA_043820695.1. Taxonomy (GTDB): domain Bacteria; phylum Gemmatimonadota; class Gemmatimonadetes; order Longimicrobiales; family Gaopeijiaceae; genus JABDNZ01. The sequence continues at coordinate 518 of JBDRDQ010000329.1, forward strand.
TCAAGGACTTCGCCTCGCACTGCCAAGCAGGAATGCCACTCGTTGCCTTCCTGTGCGGAGCATTGGATCTGCCTTTCTGATCGAGACCGGGGGGACCCAAACGTGAATACGGGCAAGGCGTTCATCGACCGCTCAAGAGCCTACCTGCTCAACGACTATCTCCCCAAGATTCGTTTGGCCGTAGACGCTCTATCCACCGAGGACATCTGGTGGAGGCCGAACGAGGACTCCAATTCCATTGGGAATCTGATCCTCCACCTGGCTGGGAACGCTCGGCAGTGGGTGGTGAGCGGGATCGGGGGGGCTCCGGATCTTCGGCGGCGCCAGGAGGAGTTCGATGCCCGAGAGGGCCTTTCGGCGGACAGGCTCATGGTCCACCTGGACGAGGCGCTGGAGGAGGTGGACCAAACCCTCTCGGCCCTTCCGGAAGCCGAGTTGGCCTCAATGCGGGTGATTCAGGGAATGGATGTCTCGGTTCTGGACGCCCTGTATCATGTGGTGGAGCACTTCTCGACTCATACCGGGCAGATCATCTACATCTCGAAGCTTCGGTCAGGTCGGGATCTGGGGTTCTGGGAAGTGAAAGACGGGAAAGCCATCCCAAAGTGGTGACGATCAACCTCGGAGACTCATCATGATCCGCCGACTTCCGCGTTCCTTTCTTCTACTTTCCCTACTCTTGGCCGTTCCTGTGCCAGCGGTGATTCCGGGGTCGGCGGAAGGTCAGGCGATGCCTCCCGTTGGGGGAGTGGGCGTGGGGGGAGCCACACCGGGAGCTTTCCTGGGAGAGCTGACATGGACGGAGGCGGAAGAGCGCTTTGCCATCGCTCCGATCGTGATCCTGCCCTTCGGCGCCGGGGCCAAGGAGCACGGCCCCCATTTGCCCATGAATGCCGATGCGGTGGTCATGGAGTTTCTTTGTCAGGTTGCGGTGGATTCGCTCCCGGTCGTGGTGGCTCCGCCCATTCTCCACGGCTGGTTCCCGGCCTTTCGGGACTATCCCGGAACGGAGGTGGCGGACCCGGCCGTGTTCCAGGCTTATGTAATGGAGGTGGCCAGCTCTTTGATCGAAAAAGGCGCCAAGCGACTGGTTATTCTGAATACGGGGATTGAGCGAGCCACGGGCTTGCCCCTGGCCATGGTCGCCCGGGAAATCCGGGTTCAGACCGGGACCCCCACGATGCTGGTCTCATGGGACGACTTGGAGACCGCCCAGGTGGAGGAGTTTCAGGAGCAAAGTTGGGGCGGGCACGGCGACGAATTGGAAACCTCGATTCACCTCTTCCTCCAGCCCCATCTGGTTCACATGGATCAGGCACGGCCGGCGGAACCGTCCGTCTCAGGCCCCCCCGGGCCGGGATATCGGCCGGGCCTTTTCTCCAGGGATCCGAACGACCCTGCCTATTCGGTGTCCGGGATCTCCGGTGATCCAACTCTGGCCACCCCCGAAAAGGGGGAACGCCTACTGGCCATCATGGCCCATGAGTGGCTGACGGCCCTGAGGGCGTTTGCTGAGGTACCCCGGACTTCCGGAGGCTAGTACGCTTCCGGATCCAGGACGACTTTTCCAGCCATCTTGCGGTAAACGAAGGTGGTGTAGCTTCCCACCAGAATCATCCCGGGGATCCACCAGAAGAGAGCCACCCGCAGGGAATAGGGCGGACCGGAGGCGTTGTAGATGGTAAGGGACGCTTCCGGGGTCCCTGCAGCCGGGAGCACCATGGGGTATAGCCCGAAAACCACGCTTACCAGCATCGCCGCCAAGAAAAGGGCCGATCCCAGAAAAGCGGGAAGCTCCTTTCCCTGCGTCATGAATCGGCGACTGGCAAGGATCCCTCCCAAGGCGGCCAGGGGGAAGACGTAGGATACGGGATTGCCGTTGATACGATCAGGCACTTGAGGTTGAATGTTGAAGGTCATGATCGTGACCAGGGCAACGAAGAGAAGCAGGATTGGCCATGTGAGGCTGGCTACCCTCCTGGCACGGACCCGGATCGACCCATCCGTTTTCAGGATCACCCACATGGCACCGTGGTAGGTGAGAGCCAGGAGGCTCGTCAGGCCCACGGTGACGGTGTACCAATCCAGGACGCCCAAATCCGATCCCCTGATCCCGAAAGAGGTCCAGAGAGGTGTGAAAAAGTACCCATTCTCCCCCAGGGGGACGCCTCTCACGACGTTCCCCAGGGCCGCGCCCAGGAACACGGCCAGAAGGAGGCTGGAAAGGGAAAACACCACGTCCCAGAAGGGTCGCCATAGGGGGCTGTTCAGGTGACTTCTGAATTCGATGGAGATGGCCCGGAGAATGAGGAGCCAGAGGACCATCATGAGAGGCAGATAAAGGCCGCTGAAGGCCGAGGCGTAGAGGCGGGGGAAAGCCAGGACCAACGCACCGCCCCCGGCCAGGAGCCAGACTTCATTCCCATCCCATACGGGGCCGATGCTCTGGAGGACGGTCCGTCGTTCCGAGTCGGTTCGGGCCACGAAGAGATGAAGGACGCCGGCGCCGAGGTCGAAACCGTCCAGGACGACGTAAACGGCGATCATCACGGCGACGATGTAGAACCAGAGGGTCTCCATGGTTACCTCCCCTCGTGAAAGGCGGAAGGGATCTCGGTGTGTGGGACCCCACCATAGCCGCCTCCACCTCCGCCACCCCCAAGGGGTTTGCCACCCCCGGGGTGTCCTCCGGCTTCAGCCGGGAGATGGCCTCCAGGTCCGTGGCCCAGCTCCCGAACGACTAGGAGAATGAAGAGGATCCCCAGAAGGAGGTAGAGACCCATGAAGCCCAGGAGGCTGAAGAAAGTGTTCCCTGACGAGACGGTGGCGGAGTATCCGTCTCTGGTTCGGAGGATGCCGTAGACCAGCCAAGGTTGCCGGCCCAGCTCTGTGGTTGCCCACCCCATGGTGTTGGCGATGAAGGGGAACGGGGCAGAAAGCATGAGGATCCAGAGCATCACCCGGGAGTCGTACAGCCTTCCCCTCCACAACAACCAGGCGGCTCCGAACATTATGGCGATGAAGAGGGTCCCCAAGCCCACCATGATGTGATAAGCGAAGTAATGGAGGGGTACGTTGTCCGGCCACTCGTCCCTCGGGATGTCCTTGAGGCCGACCACCTCCGCGTCAAAACGCCGGTAGGTGAGGAAGCTCAGGATGCGGGGGACCTCGATGGGATTGTCCAGCCGCATGTTCTCCATGTCCGGTTGCCCGATAATGACCAGAGGGGCCCCCCGCTCGGTATCGAAGATCCCTTCCATGGAGGCGAAGGCAGCAGGCTGCTTCTCCGCCACGTTCACGGCCTGCATGTCTCCGGTAGGGAAGGCCACCAGGATCGTGGCCGGAAGGCCCACCAGCACGCCCAGCCGGATGAAGATCTTCCCGAACTCGGCGTGGCTCCGCGCCTCTCCGTCGGCGTCGGATCGCCGGCCCAGGAGGAGGTAGTAAGCTCCGATGGCCGCCATGACGAACGCCCCCGTAATGACGGCACCGATCATGGTGTGGAGGTATTGCCAGAGGAGCCACGGGTTGAGAAGGAGAGCCCAGAAGCTGTTCAGGGCCAGCGTGCCGTCAGGCAGAATCTCGTAGCCCACCGGGTGTTGCATGAAGGCGTTGGTGGCCACGATGAAGAACCCGGAGATCCAGGACCCAGCGAAGACCGCGAAGGCCGATAGCCAGTGCATCCGTGGGCTGAGTCTCTTATGCCCGAAGAGGAAGAGGCCCAGGAAGGACGATTCCAGGAAGAAGGCGAAGGTGCCCTCCATGGCCAGTGTCTGGCCGATGACGCCTCCGGTGGCCTCGGAAAAGCGAGCCCAGTTGGTTCCAAACTGAAACTCCATGGGGATTCCGGTGACCACCCCCATGGCGAACGCCAGGCCGAAGATCTTTGCCCAGAAGCGGGCGGACCGCTCATACCGGTCGTCCCCGGTCCGCAAGGCCATAGTCTTGAGGATCACGATGAGAAGACCCATCCCCATGGTGAACTGCGGGAAAAGGTAATGATAGGAGATTGTGAAAGCGAAATGGAATCGATGGAGAAATAGGCTTGGATCCATGATACGTTTCCGCTGATCAGGGCTCGGTGATTACCGTCTCGGAAAGTGGGGAAGGAGGGGGAAGGGGACAAGGCGTTGAGGGTGGCTGATGGGGGTCGAACGCCGCCTCTCCTTTGTTTCTGTTTTCCAAATGGAGAGGTTCGGAAGGGCGATTCCGATTCGGTCTGCCAGCTCGGTGAGGCACTGGCCTTCAGCCATCCGGACGGCCTCTTTCCAGATGGGGGCGAGTATCAGGACATCGACCTCGACAGCCAGGCGGGCGTAGAAGGAGCCTTCACCGACGGCTACCGAAAAGCGTCCTTCCCACCCATGGCTAAACGATAAATCAAGAAGAAGGCCTTGTGATGGTCTTGGCTCAGGCGGCATCCTATCTTCCCCATCATATCCTGCCCCCGAAGAAGGAGGTGCCATGTCTAGCCCGGATCGGCGTCATTTCCTCTCCCAGCTCCTGGGTGGGGCTGCAGCAACATTGGCGACTCCTGCCTGGCTTCGAGCCGCCGAGGGCGTATGGGAAGGAGGCGACCCAGGCGGGGTTTGGAGTGGGCGGTCGATCGAACGTGGGCTGAGAGCTGCGGGACGGGTGGAAGACGAGGCCTATTGGCGCAGAGTGAAGGAGCAATTTTCCCTGGCTCCCGGCCTCATCCTCCTGAACGCGGCGAACCTCTGCCCCTCCCCCTATCCGGTCCAGGAAGCCGTGTTTGGTCACACCCGGGATGTGAACCGGGACGCCTCCTTTCAGAACCGGGGGAAGTTCGGCGCTCTGAAGGAGGAGGCTCGGGCAGCCCTGGCAGCCTATGTAGGGGCGTCGCCGTCCGAGATCGCCATTACCCGGAACACATCCGAGGGGAATAACACGGTGGTGAACGGCCTGGAGCTGGGCTCCGGGGACGAGGTCGTCCTATGGGATCAGAATCACCCCACCAACAATGTCTCCTGGGA
>JBDRDQ010000330.1:0-2892 GCA_043820695.1 Gemmatimonadota bacterium
CCAGATGCGGGCTTTGGGCATTCCGGATGAGTTCATTGCCCACGGGGGTCGGGCCGAACTGCTTCGGGAGATCGATCTGGACGCGCAGGGCATCGGCGAGTGGGTTCGGGCCCTGATAGGTGCGTCCGGGGCCTCCCACCGGGCCGACTCTGCGGGCGACCACCTTCGGGAGACGGCATGATGGCAATCGAATCTCAGGCCCCTCTCTCCTTCCGCCGGGTGGGTCTGGTGGGAAAAACCCAGCAGGTGGGGTTGCCCGCGGTCCTGGATCGGCTTCTGGCCGTGTTCAGGGGCCATGGGGTCGAGGTGGTTTTCCAGGAGATGCTTCAGCCTGGAGATCCCCTGAGGCCGGAGGTGGAGGATGCGCTGGAAAACGGGGTAGACCTACTCATCACGCTGGGTGGGGACGGAACCCTCCTCTGGGGCGCCCGCCTGGTTGCGGAGCGGAATGTGCCTATCCTGGGCATCAACCTGGGGCACATGGGATTTCTCACCTCCATCGCCGAAGACGGTATCGAAACGGCTCTGGAACGCCTCTTCTCCGGGGACTATATCCTGGATCCCCGATCTACCCTCGAGGCCCGGCTAGTGCGTGAGGACGGGACCGAACACGACCGGTATCTGGCCCTGAACGATTTCGTGATCCACAAGCGGGGGATGGCCCGTGTTACCCGTCTGGAGCTGCTGGTTGGGGAGGGAGAAGAACGGGAGGAGATCGGAGGGTTCACCGGAGACGGAGTGGTCCTTTCTACTCCCACCGGCTCAACGGCCTACTCCCTTTCGGCTGGTGGGCCGATCGTGGCTCCCGCCATGGGGTGCATTATCGTCACCCCCATCTGCCCCCACACTCTCGCAGTGCGCCCCCTGGTGATCTCGGCTCAGGAGACCGTCACAGTCTGCCCATTGGACCGTTCGGGGACGCTGGTTCTGACGGTGGACGGGCAGAAAGAGGCAGAGCTGTCCCTTGGTGAGTCCGTGGTCATACGGCAAGCCGAAGCCAGGGTGAATCTGATCCGGATCCCCGGGCAAACCTTCTTCTCCACACTTCGTAAGAAGCTCAACTGGGCCGTCCGCCCCCAGGGGGAAGAGTAGGCCCTCAGGGGGAAGAGTAGGGGATAGATTGCCCCCATCCCCTCACAGGACTCCTTCCCCCATTGAGATGCCCTGGAGGGCTCCCCTAGATTCATAGCCATGCTCATCGAACTCCGAGTCCGGGACTACGCCGTCATCGATGACCTATCCCTGGAGCTCAAACCCGGTCTGAACATTCTCTCGGGAGAGACGGGGGCGGGAAAGTCCATCATTGTGGGGGCGCTTTCCCTTCTCGTTGGGGAACGGGCGTCCTATTTGACGGTTCGAAAGGGTGCCCCAAAGGCCGTCGTGGAGGCAGCCTTCGACGTGTCCGAGATGCCCGGAATGGAAAGCCGTCTTGTCGAGTTGGGCTTTCCTTCCGAAGAGGGGCTTCTTCTGCTACGCCGGGAGGTGGCATCAGAGGGGCGGAACCGTGCCTGGGTGAACGGGTCCCCTGCTACGGCCTCGGCTGTAGGGGAACTCGGAGCCCGACTGGTGGACATCCATGGCCAGCATGACCATCAGAGCCTCCTCAGGCCCAAAGCCCAAAGAAACATACTGGATGTTTTCGGTGGGGCGGCGGAAGTTGCGGAAAGGGTCGGCACCCTCCACGCCGATCTGAGTCGCGCGGTGAGAGAGGTGGCGGAAAGGGTCGCGAGGACAAAGGAACTGGAGAGTCGCTCGGAATTCTTCCGTTTTCAGCTGACTGAAATCGATCAGGCCGAGCTCTCGGAGGGTGAGGAAGAAGCCCTGGAGGAGGAGGCGCGGCGGCTCGATCATGCCGAAGAGTTGGCCTTGGGTGCCCAGGGGCTTTATGAGGGGCTGTACGGAGGGGAGGACTCCCTCTCGGACCGCGCCTCATCACTTCAGCTTCTCCTGGACCAGCTCTCGAGATTGGACCCAACCCTGGAGGAGCCGGCCCGGTCGCTGAAGGACGCCTACCACCTCCTGACCGACACAGGACAGCGACTGGGAAGCTACGCGTCAGGCCTCGAGTTCGACCCGGGACGACTGGAAGAAATCCGGGCCAGACAGGACCTCGTCTTCCGCCTGAAGCGAAAATACGGACCCGGGCTTCAGGAGGTATTGGCTACGGCCGAGAAGGCCCGGGAGGAACTTTCCGAACTGGACGGGGCCTCCTTCGACCTCAAGGGGATGGAAAAGGAGGTGCAGCGGCTTCAGCGGGAGTTTCTCCATGAGGTAGGGATCCTGGGACAAATAAGGGCGGAAGCGGGCCAACGTCTCGAGGAGAGCGTAACGGCCCTCCTCCCCGAACTGGGTCTGGCCAAGGGGATCTTCCGCGTGGATCTCTCCCCCTTGGAGGAACCAGCTTCGACGGGTGGCGAGAGGATCGAGTTCCTGGTGTCCCTGAACCCGGGATTTGATCCCGGCCCTCTCTCCCGCATCGCATCGGGGGGGGAACTCTCCCGGGTCATGTTGGCTCTGAAGAGCATTCTTGCCGGGGTGGATCGAATCCCAACCCTGGTCTTCGACGAGATCGACGCGGGGATCGGTGGGGAAGTGGCCCTCCGGGTCGCCGACAAGCTTCAAGACGTAGCCTCCCACCATCAGGTCTTCGTCATCACCCATCTCCCCCAGCTCGCCTCGAGGGCTCACCGGCAGCTTCTGGTGGAGAAGGCCGAGGTCGCGGGCTTGGCCTCCACGCGGGTTCGGGAGCTGACGGGTGAGGACCGGGTTAAGGAGGTGGCCCGGATGCTTGGTGGGGACGCCGAGTCCCTCACTTCGAGAGAACACGCCCGGGAGTTGCTGGACGAAGGGTTACGAACGGGATTTCCTCAACGGCCCGGAGGGATTTCCGGG
>JBDRDQ010000331.1:0-2695 GCA_043820695.1 Gemmatimonadota bacterium
GTTACCGCGAACACGGTCCCTACGGTGTCGGAGGCTGAGAGCTGAGCGCGGACAATGACCTCCCCGGGGCGGTTTGGAAGCCTGAGGTTGGCCTGCGCCACGCCCTCATCGTCCGTTTCGGCCTCTTCGGTTTCCAGGATGCCGTTTCCTTCGACCACCCGAAACAGGACCAGGGTATCGGTCAGGGGTGCTCCCCCGGGTCCGAGCGCTCGGACGCTGAGGGTCACGAGCGAGCCAACGGCGCCCACCAGGACGGAGTCTTGCGCCGGATAAAGCCCCGCGACCGCGGGAGCCCCCCCGTCCATGGGATTCAAGCTGGCCTCAGTGGGCTGGGGCGTTTGGGTGGACACGGGAATGAACGCCGCTGGATCCAAACTTGGTCCCCCCCATGGCCGCCATTGGAACACTCCGTAGGAGGCCGCCACCAAGACGGCGGCGATGGCGAATGCCCAACGCCCCCAACGCTTCTTGGGCCGAATGCCAAGCACCTGATCGCCGTCGTCAGGCCCGCCTACTGCGGTTTCACCAGCGACCGAAAAAGACGTCGGCCGATGGTCATCCCCCTCAACCTCTATGGTATCCCAATCAACGGGCGTGAGGCTCTCAGAGAGGCGGGCAGACTCAGCTCTGCCAGGCGCTCGCGTGGTGACCGGCGTCCCCGATCCGTCCAGCTCCGAGAGTCATTCCAGGAAAGCCATAGCGGACTCCAGCCTGGCGGCCGGCTCCTTTTCGAGGGCTTTCTCGAGGGTTTCCGCCAGTGCCGGGTAGTGGCCCAACCCCAGGAGATCCATGGGAAGTTCATCATTCTTCTGTCGATAGATGATGGTGAATACGTTCTCACCCTCCCACGGGTGGTGGCCCAGGAGCATCTCGTACCCGACGAGCCCCAAGCTGTACACGTCACTTCGCCCATCCACCTCCAGGCCGTCGATCTGCTCCGGAGACATGTAGGCAGGGGTTCCCAAAGAGGCACCCGGCAGAGTAAGGCGGGCATCCTGGTCCCAGGGACGGGCCACCCCAAAATCAGCCAGGCGAGCTGCGCCGACCTCTTCATCGATGTAGATGTTCTCCGGCTTAACGTCCCGATGGACGATGCGGCGGCGGTGGGCATAAGCCAAAGCCGACGCCACGTCTTTGAGGACCCTCAGGGCCCTCGGGACGGGGAAGGCGCCCTCCTCACGGAGCAGCTCTTTGAGATTTCGTCCGGGCACGTGCTCCATGAGCAGGGCGAAGCTTCCATCGGTGAGGCGATGGGTTCCGTAAAGCTTGACGATATTGGGGTGGGAAAGTTGGGCTACGAGTCGAGCCTCGCGCTGGAGGCGTGCAAGAGCCTCCTCGTCGGCTGCGAAAGTGGCCCGAATCACCTTCATGGCCACATCCCGATCGAGGGCATGATCCCGAAGCAGGTACACCACCGCGGTGGCCCCCTGTCCGAGCTCGCGTATCAGCTCGAATTCGCCCCCTAGGGCCGCGATTGCCTCTTTCAGCTGTTCGGGGGTCTTCATCGGTCAGGGCGCAAGGGAGAAGATCCAATCAAAAAGGAAAACGAGGGCGATCGTCAACGGAACTACGACCAGGAACACCTTGATCGCGAGGGCCACGTTGTTTCGTGACGGCTTGGGCCGAGGCGAGCGGATGAGAATTCTCTCGGGCCTCCAGGCCTTTGCCGGTGAACGTCCCCCTCCAGGTGAACGTCCCCCTCCAGAAGAGGCAGGCTGGGCTGACGGGTCTGGCCAACAGGCCAAAACCACAGAGACATTGTCTCCGGTTTTTCTTGCCAGCGCCTCCTCAACCAATCCGGTTGCGGCCCTTTCTGCATCGGCTTGCCTGACCAGGAAAGCATCGATCTCATCCAAAGACATTACCCCGTGGAGTCCGTCACTACATAAAAGTAACCATCCCCCCTCCAAGAGATCCAAGGGACCAAAACGATCGACCTCCACCTCTTCGGCCGCTCCCAGGTATCGGGCTAGGGCCCCGGCCCATGGGGTCGAGCCCCCCTCCATCGGGCCCAAGGGGAGGGATCCGTCACGAGCTGCCTCCTCAGCCATGGTGTGGTCTCGGGTGACCTGGATCAGGCCGAGGAGATCCGAGTTGTAGGCCCGACTGTCACCCACATTCACGATTTCCGCCTGACGGCCGGAGATAAGGGCAGCGACCAGGGTCGTTCCCATGACCTCCCCACGAGCCTCCCGCTTTACGGCGGTGTTTGCCTCTCGAACCGCCCCCACCAAATCGGCTCCATCCAACAGACTCCGGTAAAGCGCCCCCAGGGCCGTCTTGCTGGCCAGCTTCCCCTCCGCCAGGCCGCCCATCCCATCCGCCACCGCCAGGAGCCATCGGTCATCCGCCAGCTTTATGGAGAGAACCGTGTCCTGATTGGTCGCCCGCGGCCCGGGGTGGGTGTGGTTCCCCAGGAGGAATGGTCCGAAGGAAGTCGTCATGGCAGGTGAAACCGGAAGAGGGCCTCGCCAATTCGAACCTGATCGCCATTGGCCAAGAGATAGGGACCACTGGTGACTGGGACCGGTGTGCCATTGACCTCAACCGGGTGATTCGGGGCGAGGCTCTCGATCATCCAGCTCCCCTTTTGGAAGGTCATCTTCGCATGGAGCGGCTGGATGGACGGATGGTCCAGGGTAACATGATGGGGTGGCTCTCCAAGTTCCCAACCCAACGTGACCTCCTGTTCCCC
>JBDRDQ010000332.1:0-2134 GCA_043820695.1 Gemmatimonadota bacterium
GACAATGGCCGTGTTCTCGTCGATGCCGATCCCCAGGAGTTCGGGATGGGTCTCGATGACATCGATGAGGTCGAACTGACGATTCCTTCGAAGAACGTGTTGGTCTATAGCGGTGTTTTTGAGGTAACCGAAGCCGACCTGATGATCGCCCATCATGATCGTGTTGCCGCTGGTGTCGCCTCGAACCAGATACGATCCCTGAATGGTGGCACCTGCCGAGGACCCACCGATGACGCCCCCTCGCTCCAGGACCTTCCGGATCTCCTCTTCGGTCCGGGTCCCCAGGAAGGAGTCGGCGATATTCCACTGGCGTCCTCCGTTGAACCAGACCGCAGTCGCGTTTTGGAGGGGCCTGATGAACTCGTCGGTATTGGCTTCGGCCGGATCCTTGGTGTGGAGGCAGGTGACGCTCTCCGCTCCCAGATTCCACCAATCACCGAGCCCGCAGCTCCCGTTGTCGTATTCGTCCTGGCCCCCAGCCGTGGGCACCACCACGATGCGGGCATCTTCGCCACCGGCCAATTCCACAAATCGCTCCGCGATGGCAGGATCCCGCATGGCGCCCCCGACGATAACCAACGATCCGGTGGCTGGGCCCACCTCCTGGGCTGAAAGGGCAGGTACGGCAAGGAGTAGAAGGAGGGTACCCATCCACGTTCTAGAGAAACAGGGCATGGTCCAATCCTCTCAAGTGTTGGAATCCACCGACAAACCGAAACGCATCTGCGGGGGCCGCAGGTCATCGATTCGTAAAGGTTCGATCCAAACTAGGGCCCCGGCGATGATCCACCAGGGCTGAGGAGGGGGAGCCGGTTCTTTACGCGGACTCTTGTCAGGGCATTCGGGCTCTCAACGCGACTGGGCTTTGACAATGGCCAGTACAATCATCGGGAATAGGTACTGGTCACAATGGGTACGTAACTCATCGGTTTCCACCCCAATCTAGGAAAAGCCGAACTTCAGACGCGGACCCCAACCATTTGGGCGACGGCGCTTCGACCGCCATGCATCCGTCCCTCATGGATCTCACGTTCCGTCTCCTGCGCGACCAGAAACTTCAACCCCTCGAACTCCTCCTCGAGAGTGGCCAGAGAAACGAGGCGGCCAGCGTGAGGGGGACCGCCGGTTCCGAATGACAATTGCTGGGGCGTAAACGATTCCAAAATCAGGATCCCACCGGGAGCCAGCCCCCTGACCACCGCCTTGTTCACCTTCGTCCGAAGCTCGGGCGGCAAGTGAAAGAAGATGGAGATGATCCCCTGCCATTCTCCCTCGGTCAGGTCGAATTCTTCGATGGAGGAAACCACAGTTTCGATGAAGACTCCCCGCTCCTGAGCCAGCCCTTGGGCCTTGTCCATGCCCACCTGGGATCGGTCCCGAAGGCCCACCCTTCCAACGCATACCGTTCATCCCAGGCGCACATGGTGTTCCTCCCTATGTCGTGTCGAAACTGATGGAACGGGGATGGCGGGGGCAGGGAAAGGGTTCATGGGATCAGCGGGTCCCCGGGCCGGAGGAGTCCGTGCGAAGGATCTCCATTGCCATGGGCAACGCAGCCTCAGCCCAAAGGGCATACATGGCCCCGGACGGGTGGAGGCCATCCGCCGCCACGAGGCTCGGGTCGGTGACCGCTCTCCGGGATATCCCGGTCACGTCTACGTACCGGACGCCGGCAGCCTCCGATTCCTCCCGCAAGACGCTGTTGAAAGCATCGATCTCCTGGCCGATCTGTCCTCGGTCCCTACCCTCTGCAAACGGAGTCACCCCCCAATCCGGAATGGAGAGAACCACTACATTCCCAGGTATTCCCCCGGAAAAGTCGATGGCCCGGGCAAGGAGGTCGAGAAACTGGACCCGGTACTCCTCCAAATCCCTGCCTCGATATTGGTTGTTCACGCCGATGAGAAGAGTGACGAGATCGAAGGCGTCGGTGATGCCCGCGTCTTCGATGCCATTCGCCAGCTCTTCGGTCGTCCAGCCGGTACGGGCGATGATGACAGGTTCGCGGGTCGGGATGCCCTCTTCTGCGATAGCCTTGGCCAGCTGAACGGGCCACCGGAGGGCGGAGTCCACGCTCTCCCCGATGGTATAGGAATCGCCAAGGGCAAGGAAGCTGACGGTGTCGGATGTCATG
>JBDRDQ010000333.1:0-8901 GCA_043820695.1 Gemmatimonadota bacterium
CCCCCCGAACGGGAAATCTCTCGGCGAGCTTCCAGTTCCTCCCCTTCAATGTGGATGAACTCAACCTTCCGGACACCCTGGTCTACGAGGTGACTGCCTGGGCCATTGACGGAGGCGGGAACTGCGCCGCTGCGGTCCAGGGCGCAGCCCCCGAGTCGCTTCCCTGCGCTACCTTGCCGGGTGGCCAGATCGGGGCCCAGGGACGTAGCGGGCTGAGCGTCACCCGTGTGCTGGCGTCCGGTCGAACGGTCCAGTTACCCTCCGGCGGTCGGATCATGGACACCGCGGTGGATACCCTTCGCCGGAACCTGCTCCTGACCAACATGTCGATGAACCGAGTGGAGGTATTTCGCCTGGATCCGGAGACCTTTGGTCCTGCCATCGGTGTAGGGTCCGAACCATGGGGCCTTACTCTCGATCGGAGTGGCGATCGACTGTTGGTTGCCAACTCCGGAGGCACGAACGTCTCTGTGGTCGATTTGGACCTAGAGAGCGAATTGGAGCAGCAACGCTTCTTCGCTCCCGACGCGGTCATATTCGATCTGGAAATGCAACTGGGGGACGGTGGATATCAGTTCAGGGTCCACCCTTACCCGCGACCCGCCTCCCCATCCTTCAGTGACCGGCCTCAGTTCATCGCAGTGGACTCCTTTGGAAATCTCATCTACTCCACTCGAACCACGTCCGTCGGGGACATTGGGACCGCGAGGAAAGTGTATCTCCCGGAGGGTGCCGAACGGTCTGAGGTGAAGCTCTTCGTGGAGCACGGCGCCAATACTCAGGTCGATGATTTCTGGGCCTTCGCCCATATCGACAGCATCAGTGTCGGATTCGAGGAGAGTCTTCCGGGCGTGTTCTACGCCGGCCTCACCCTCTTTGACCACGTCCCGGGGTTTCCTGGCGATATCATTCAAGCCACCGCGAACACGATGGAAGTGGATCCGGTGGAGAGCGCTTGGGGCAGGCTCAAGGCCAAGGGCTCGGATATCTACGTTGACGCATCGGCCCGCTGGGACATCCCGTCCTTCGGCTTCGCGGACACGACCTTTGTGACCGCATCGGGAGACGGGGGTTGGGTTCTCATCGGTGAGGGCGGCACCACACCTACCGGCCGGGTCATGATGTACAGGGCCAGCCAGCGGGATACGACCGACCTCTCCGCTACCCTGAGGGTGTGGGACGAGGTCATCAACGCCGCCGATGTGGTGCGCGGTGTTGGGCTCAACTACGACGGCACCCTTGCTGTCGCCCGGGGAAGGAGCGCCTACTTCTTCGACACCGAGCTGCAGCTCAACGGGCGAGTGGAACTTCCGGGGGCTGCCGATGGGACGGGAGCCGCCCTCCACCCGCTTCATGCAAATCAGAGGACGCTCGAGAACTTCAACGGCGCCTACAGGCCCGACACCCACCTGGCCTTCGTTGGGACCGGCGATGGCACCATCGATATCATCGACACTTTCAAGTTCACCAGGGTCGGGCAAGTCACTCTAAAGGACGTGGTCACCGGCCCCATCCGGGCGATCCTTCCCTTCCCAGAGGACAACGAGGGTCTTTCCTGTCCGACCATTCCTGTGACGGACCAGCTCGGGAACCCGATCGGGAATGCAATCCAGCTGTACACGGGTGGGACATTTACACTCCCCATTCCAGCGGATGGCATCACGGACGACTCCTGCGTCGTGGTCAAACTCTTCGCCATCACCTCTGCCGGTGGCGTGGTGGTGGTGCCTGTCCGAAAGAGCGAGATTCTGAAGTACCATCCGAACCGTTGAGGAGATGGGGCCTCTGGCTCCATAACCTTCGTGAGTGCCGATGCCCTCGGCGGAACCATCCGCCGGGGGCGTTTCACGGTCCTCTTGGATGGCGTCCCAACATGCTCTATGCTAAGAGGCTCGAGATTGGCGAGCTCTTCAACGGACTATTTCGGATGGTGTCATGAGCCTTCATTCTCTCTCTTTCAAAACCGCCGGTGAGTCCCACGGCCGGGGTTTGGTGGCCCTGATCGAGGGCATTCCCTCCGGTTTGGGCCTTCAGGCGTCCCGAGACGTGGACCCGGACCTTCGACGTCGGCAAGGGGGGTACGGAAGAGGCCGCAGGATGCAGATCGAAGCCGACCGTGCCGAGGTGATCTCCGGGATTCGGCTGGGGGAGACCATTGGTTCCCCGGTGGCAATGCTCATCTGGAACCGGGATTGGGCGAACTGGGAAAAGGCCATGGCCCACGACCCTCCGGATCCCGAGGAGAACCCGAAAGCTTTGAGGCCCATGTACCTTCCCCGGCCCGGACACGCGGATCTGGTGGGGGTGTTCAAATACGATCGCCGGGATACCAGAGACATCCTGGAACGGGCCAGCGCTCGTGAGACGGCGGCCCGGGTCGCGTGCGGGGCCGTCGCAAAGCGTCTCCTGGCCGAGTTCGAGATCCGGGTGGAGAGCCATGTTCTCTCCATCGGGGATGTAATAGCCCACCCTTCCGACCCCTTGCCTGACGATCTGAACAGCGCCGCCGACGCCTCTCCAGTGAGGACGCTGGATCCGGAGGCAGGGGAGGCCATGATGGAGGCCATCGACAGAGCCAAGGAGGACGGGGACACACTGGGGGGAGTGTTTGAGGTGGTTGCCCGCGGGGTGCCCGTTGGGTTGGGGAGCCATGTCTCCTGGGACCGGAAGCTGGACGGCCGGTTGGGGCAAGCGGTTCTGTCCATTCAGGCTGTGAAGGGGGTGGAGCTCGGCACGGCTTTCACAAACGCTTTCCACCATGGATCCCAGGTCCACGACGCCATTGTTCCCGCTCCGGATCGTCCCCGGACGGGCGGTCTGGGACGAGGATCCAACCGGGCCGGAGGACTGGAAGGGGGCGTGACCACTGGCGAGCCCCTGGTGGTTCGAGGGGCCATGAAGCCGATCTCCACCCTCAGGAAACCCCTTGCGAGTGTGGATCTCAGGGATGGCAGCGTGGCCAAAGCGGCCGTAGAGCGAAGCGATGTGTGCTCGGTGCCCGCTGCGGCCGTGGTGGCCGAGGCGATGGTGGCCTTGGTTCTCGCCGACGCCCTCCTGGAGAAATTCGGGGGAGACTCCGTATCGGAGCTTCGAAGGAACTTCGAAGGATACCTCGCGTACCTCGGGCACCGTGGGTTCGGGGAACGGTGACCGGCCCTTCGATCTTCCGCCCCGATGCCTCGGGAGCCCACTCCGGTGGTTTGAAACCCTCACCGGAAGAATCCTTGTTTCCCTTCGAGAGGATCCTTCTCGTCGGCTTCATGGGAAGTGGAAAAACCCGGGTAGGTCAGGCCCTGGCGAAAGCCTTGGCTTGGTCGTTTCGGGACTTCGATCAGGAGATCGGTGTGAGGGTGGGGCTTCCAATTCCCGAGATCTTTCGCCAGCGTGGGGAGGGTTTCTTCCGGGAAATGGAAGAACGAATCGGAGCCGAGCTCCTTCTGGAACGTGAAGTGGTCTTGGCTTCCGGCGGAGGATGGCCCGCAGCCCTCGGAAGGATGGAAGGGCTCGGACCCCTGACCTTTTCGGTCTGGCTTAAGGTCACGGCGGAAGAGGCTGTTCGAAGGGTCAGGGAGGAAGGGCCCACACGGCCATTGTTGGCTGTTGCGGACCCGGTTTCGAGGGCCAGAGCCCTGCTCAAGGAACGAGAGCCATTTTATGGAAGGGCGCACGCGGCTATTGATGCCACCGAAACCGGTCCGGAAGAGTTGGCTCGAAGAATCATACACCTTATGAACGAGAAGGGGCGGGAGATGATACGCCCCCTCCCTCCATACAAGTGATGGGAATGGCAAAGAGTACGAAGGGAAAGCGCCTGGTCATCGTCGAATCTCCGGCAAAAGCCCGGACCATCGGTCGCTATCTGGGGAAGGACTACGAGGTAGCGGCCTCGGTGGGCCATGTCCGGGACCTTCCGGCAAAGGAGCTCGGGGTCGATGTCGACCATGGGTTCGAGCCGGAATATGTGACCATCCGGGGGAAGGGAAAGATCCTTCAGGAGTTGAGGGGGAAAGCCAAAGATGCCCAGGCGGTGATCCTCGCCACGGACCCGGATCGTGAAGGGGAAGCCATCGCATACCATGTGGCCGAGCAGCTCGGCTACGAGAAGTCCCCGGACCGATTCCATCGCGTCACCTTCCACGAGATTACCCGGGAGGCGGTTCATCGGGCGTTGGAGAAGCCCGGCCGGCTCGACATGGAGAAGGTTGAAGCCCAACAGGCCAGGAGGATTCTGGACCGGTTGGTGGGCTATCAGGTAAGCCCCTTCCTCTGGAAACCGATTCGCCCCGGTCTTTCCGCAGGGAGGGTTCAGACCGTGGCTCTCCGTTTGATCTGTGAGCGGGAAGACGAGATCACCGCCTTCAAGACCGAGGAATACTGGTCCATCGTAGCCCGCCTCGAGAAGGGCGGCCATTCCTTCGAAGCCAAGCTCCACCAGATAGGCGGGAAGGCCTTCACCCTCTCCTCCGAAGCGGAGACCCGAGGGGTCCTGAAGGACCTGGATGCCAAGGCCTTTCAGGTCTCCGAGGTAAGAAGGAGAGAGCGTCGGAAGAACCCGTTCCCCCCTTTCACCACCTCCACTCTTCAGCAAGAGGCGGCGAAACGCCTCCGCTTCACGGCCCGCCGCACCATGCGGACGGCCCAGAGGCTTTATGAGGGCGTGGAGGCTGGGAAGAGGGGCTCCGTGGGTCTCATCACCTACATGCGGACCGACTCCACGCGCGTGGCGGCGTCAGCCGTATCGCAGGCCCGGGAATGGATCGAAGGCCAGATGGGGAAGGCCTTCCTGGCATCCTCTCCCCGTCTTTTCCATGGTAAACAACAGAAGGGGGCACAGGAGGCCCATGAGGCCATTCGGCCCACGGATCCCGGGCTCCACCCCAATGAAGCCCGGGAGTTCTTGGGGCCCGATGAGGCTCAGCTTTATGAGCTGATCTGGCTCCGGTTCGTGGCAAGTCAGATGGCGCCTGCTGTTTATGACACCACCACTGCGGACTTCGATCTGACCGGGGTGAGTCAAAGGGAGTATCTCTTCCGGGCAACCGGCTCCGTAGTGAAGTTTCCGGGTTTCACCCGCCTGTACCTGGATACAACGGAGGCGGGTGACCACAAGCGATTGGATGACCTGGAACCCCTCCCCGAGTTGAAGACGGGGGACCTCACCCGACTCCTGGAACTTCAGCCGAACCAACACTTCACCCAGCCGCTTCCGAGGTTCAGTGAAGCCAGCTTGGTGCGGGAGTTGGAGAAGCTTGGGATTGGGAGGCCTTCTACCTACGCCCAGATCACCTCCACCATTCAGGAACGGGGGTATGTGGAGGTGGACAAGGGGCGTTTTCTCCCAACTCCTCTCGGGGACACGGTGGCAAAACTCCTGGTTCGGGTGTTCCCGGATATCTTCGACGTGGACTTCACAAGCCGAATGGAGGGGGAGTTGGACAGGGTCGAGGAGGGAGAGGTCGGGTGGAGGGCCCTCCTGGAAGGATTCTACGGCCCCTTCCAACTTCAGTTGGAGACGGGCAAGTCCCAGTCTGAGGACCTCATCAAGGAACTCCTGGCTGCCGAGGGGGAGACCTGCGAGATCTGCAACCGCCCGATGCAGGTCCGGTGGAACAAGTTCGGCCGGTTCCTGGGCTGCTCCGGGTATCCGGAATGTCAGAGCACCCGGCCCCTGGATGCTCCCGAAGTCCAGGAGAGAAGTCTGGGGGTGGACCCCGGGTCCGGTCTTCCGGTTCTGGCTCGGGTCGGACCCTACGGCCCCTACGTCCAACTTGGAAATGGGGAAGGAAAAGAGAAGCCCAAGAGGGTGAGCATTCCCGAGGGGATGACCCTGGACGATGTGAGCCTCAACTATGGCCTCCTTCTCCTGTCCCTCCCCCGGTCCCTCGGCAAGGACCCGAAGACCGGCAAAGAAGTGACGGTGGGGATCGGCCGGTATGGGCCCTATGTGCATAGAGGAGGGAGCTACCGGAACCTCAAAACCCCGGCGCTTCTTTTCGAGATGGAGTTGGATGAGGCCCTGAAACTCCTGAAGACCACACAGGGGCGGGAGGTCCTGAGAGAGATGGGACCGCATCCGGAGACCGGAGTCGATCTCAAGGTTCTGGATGGTCGGTATGGGCCCTACGTGACGGACGGAACGCTGAACGCCAGCCTCCCCAAAGGTGCTGATCCCAAGGAACTGGTCATGGAGGAGGCGGTGGAGTTATTGGCCCGAGCGAAAGCCCGGAAGGGGAAGGGGAGGGGGAAGGGCGCGGGGAATAAGGGTGGTACGCGAGGGGGAAGTAAGGGGCGATCAACCCGGGGAGGAAAATCGAAGTGACCTGCCCTCCCCGGCCTGTTCTGAGGGAGTGTCTTGGCTGAATCCATCAAAATCGTCGGAGGGGGGCTGGCGGGCTGTGAGGCAGCATTCTTCCTGGCCGAAAAGGGTCACCGGGTCGATCTCCTGGAGATGAGGCCGATTCGCCCGACCCCTGCACACCAAACCGGGGATCTCGGCGAGCTCGTTTGCACCAACTCCTTCAAGAGTGAAGACCCAAGAAATGCCCACGGCCAACTAAAACGAGAAATGGCGGCACTGAAGTCCCTTCTTTTGAGGGTCGCCGAGGTATCCCGGGTGGCGGCGGGCTCAGCGCTGGCCGTCGACCGGGTCTTGTTTTCCAAAGGGATGACCGACGCCGTTTCCTCCCACTCCGGGATTCGTGTGATCCGGGAGGAGGTGACCGAGCTTCCCCCGGGCCCAGCCATCATCGCATCGGGACCCCTCACCTCCGACGCCCTCTCCGGGGCAATCAGAGTCGGCCTCGGGGACGATGGCCTTTCATTTTTCGACGCGATCGCACCTATCGTCCACAGGGACTCCCTGAACGAAGAGGTCGTGTTTGAGGCCGGGCGGTTTGGTGAGGACTCCGATTATCTCAACTGCCCCATGGGGACGGTAGAATACCAGGCCTTCCTGGAGGCCCTGCGGGCGGCGGACCTTCATCGGAGCCAGGACTTCGACTCCGCTCCATTTTTCGAAGGTTGTCTACCCGTGGAGGTGATGGCCTCCCGGGGGGATGATACTCTCCGGTTCGGCCCCATGAAGCCCATCGGGTTGCAGGACCCCCGGACCGGTCGCCGGCCTTTTGCCGTGGTTCAACTTCGGCGAGAGGACCGACAAGGGCAGATGTGGAATCTGGTGGGGTTCCAGACCCGATTGAGGATCGGTGAGCAGGGAAAGGTTTTTCGCATGATTCCCGGGCTGGAGGAGGCGGAGTTCCTCCGATGGGGATCGATCCATCGCAATAGCTATCTGAATTTCCCGGCTCGGCTAACCGCATGGGGCTCCCTCCCGGAGCGCCATGATCTCCTTTTCGCCGGCCAGATCACAGGGGTGGAGGGTTACACGGAATCCGCCTCCAGCGGCCTCCTGGCCGCCCTGAACCTGGACCGGATCCTCCGTGGCGGAGAGCCGGTCCTCCCACCACCTACCACGATGCTGGGGGGCCTCTATCGGTATTTGAGGGAAGCGGATCCGAGACATTTTCAACCCATGAACTCGAACTGGGGGCTTGTGGACCCCCTTGGGGAAAGGATCCGGGACAAGAAGAAAAAGCGGGAGGCTTTGGCTCACCGAGCCCAGGAAGCCTTCCTGGGTTGGCTCGCTGAAGAGGGCGTGGATCCGTGAATCACCAGGGCCAGGTGGCGGCGTTTCTCAAGGTTCTTACCCACGAACGACAACTCTCCGACCATACCGTTTCGGCGTATTCGAGAGATCTTGACGACCTTTCCCGGTTTCTCACGGAGTACCTGGGTACCCCGGACTGGGATTGGGGAGCGGTCGATCGTCTGACCCTCCGGAGCTTCATGGGGTGGTGTCTTCGCCGCGGTCTCTCCCGCCGCACGATCGGGCGAAAGCTCTCGGCAATCAGGGGGTTCTTTCGGTTCCTGCACCTGGAAGATCGCCTCCCCGTAAACCCAGCCAGGGCCATGCGGGCCCCTAAGGCCGAGAAGCGCCTTCCCGGCCACCTTTCCCGTCCCGAGATGGATGCCATCTTCCGCCTGGCCGAGGCCCGGGCTGCCGAGAACACCCTTCAGGGGACGAGGATTCTGGTCATACTCGAGCTCCTCTACGGGAGCGGACTCCGCCTCTCCGAGCTCCAAGGCCTGGACCTTGGGGAATTGGACCCAAGGGCGGAGCAGGTAAAAGTCCGGGGCAAAGGGAAGAAAGAGAGAATCGTGCCTCTCACTCGACGGGCTCTCGAAGCTCTGAACCGATACGAGCTCAGGCGGCAAGAGGTCCTCTCCAAGCGGGAGGCTTCCCCTGACCCGGTTGCCCTTCTGGTGAATGCCAAGGGCGGTCGGCTGTCCAGGCGTTCCATCCAAAGGGCCGTCCGGGACATCCTGGAAACGGCTGCCGCCGAGCAGGGCCTCAGCGTCCATTCCCTCCGGCACTCCTTCGCCACCCACCTCCTGGATGCCGGAGCCGATCTGATGGCCGTCAAAGAGCTCCTGGGCCATGTCTCCCTCTCCACAACGCAGATTTACACCCACACGTCGAAGGAGAGGCTGAAGAAGGTCTACAAACAGGCTCATCCCCGGTCTTGAGCCTCTTCCTTGAGGAGTCCCGTGGGTTATTCTTCAGTACCATATCCGAGGAGTTGTCATGAAGAAGCCTGAGCTGCGTGCCACCACGGTCCTGGCCGTGAGGAGGGCGGGGAAAGTCGCCCTTGGAGCCGATGGACAGGTCACCCTGGGCGATACAGTCATGAAGGCCACGGCCCAAAAGGTCCGCACCCTGAAGGAGGGGAAGATCTTGGCGGGGTTCGCCGGAGCCGTGGCCGACGCTTTCGGCCTTTTCGAAAAGCTGGAGGAAAAGCTGGAGCGTTACCCCGGGAACCTGACCCGAGCCTGCGTGGAGTT
>JBDRDQ010000334.1:0-2661 GCA_043820695.1 Gemmatimonadota bacterium
GCTGGAGACCCTGCCTTGCTCCGGGATCGGGTGGAACTCTTCCACCTCCCCGTCGTCGAGGTCCATGATCAGGAGGCGGCCTCCCGAATGGATGCCGTCATTGTACCCTGACGCGGCATTCCTCAACGCAAAAACCAGACGCCGTCCATCCGGCGAGAGGGCGAACTGCCGGCTCGTCAGCGTCGGGTCCCGGAGGAGCTCCCGTTCCTCCCCTGACGCCAGGTCCCGCCAGACGAGACGTCCCTGCTCGAGATTGTTGTCATAAAGGGCGTAGATGATCGCTGTTCCGTCGGGCGACCACACGGCGCTCAGGTCGGACCAGAACGCTGTCTTTGTTTCGGGATCAAGCGCCAACAGCTGCGTGGTCTCGCCACTCTCCACATCGACGAGGTAGAGGCCTCCGCCGTACCTGGATCCCTTCGTGGGATCCAGCCCGCAGAACAGAATGGATCCTCCGTCGGGTGACCACTGAGGGTTTCGGGTCTGGAGATGAGAAGCGAACTCCCGCTTCGACCCTGTAGCGAGTTCGTAAACCTGGAGGGGTCGGATGTAGGGGCCGCCTGAGCCGTTGGGCCCCTCCAGCTCTGGGACCATGGCCAGGTGCTTCCCGTCCGGCGACCAGACAGGTGGCATATTGGAGCCCAGGATCCCGCTCCTCTCCTCCATGACAACCGTTCCGGAGGCGAGGTCGAAGGGTGCCACGCCGGTGGAGAACCAACGTTTATAGCTGCTGTAGAAGAGGGGTCCACCCTTGGCGAACCCCAACGGTTCGATCTGCCCTATGCTCCGCAGGACCATGGTCGGTGGCCCCGCTGGACCGTTGTCGGTGACCCGAACAGCCCAGCTGTCCGTCGTTCCGTCCCGGTCGCTCAGGAACAAGACCTCGTCGGATCCTGGAACCCAACCCAGAAGCCGATCGTTGGCCGGGTGGCGGACCAGGGGGACATTCAGGCTCCCGTCGAGAGCAAGCATCCAGATGTCGAAGTTGCCACCGTCTCTTTCGACGGCCGTGCCGTAGACCAGGAATCGGTCATCGGGGGAGAGGGAAATCCCCTGCACGTCATCGAGCTCTGCCACCAGTTCGACGTCACCGTTATCGACGGATATCCGCGTCAGTTTCGGGGCTTCCTCCCCGCATCCCACCACGGCGATGACGTGCCCTCCGTCCGCAGTCCATTCGTGGTCGGCAACGGCACATCCGGGTTCCCGGTAAAGGGCCCGTGAACCGGACCCGTCGATTCCAACGAGATGGAGGGAACTGGTGGCCGGCTCAGCCATCAGGTAGGAGACGGTACGGCCGTCCGGGGAGACCGTCGCTCCCCAGGCACTCCATGAGGAGTCCTGGGTCAGGTCCCGGGCTTGCCCGTTCCTGAGGTCACGGATGGCAAGGTTGCCGAACCAGTTGTCCAGATAGACGAGATCTGTTCCATTGGGCGTGACCGCGAAAGGAAATGCCTCCCCGAAAACCCACTTGTGAACCTGACGCGTGGTGATCCCCCCTGGTTCGGCACCTCGGGCTTCGGTCGGACGCTCGAATGCCGCCAACCGCTCCCGGGCCACCGCCACCTGCTCCGCCTGGTCCCCGAACTCCTGGATGATCCGAGCGTAGGCGTCCTGGGCGCCCTGTCGACCCAGCTTCTCGTAGCTCTCGGCGATCCGGATGAGAGCTCTGGCCCCCAGGGGATGGTCCCCCGTCTCCACCACCTGCTGGTAAAGGCGAATGGCCGCCTCCAGATCTCCGGAGACCCGCTCCATGCGCAGGGCCTGTTGGTAGAGGTCCTCGGCGCGGGTCTGGCCGGACGCTCCAGGGACCAACGGGAGGAGAGACAGAGATAGGACGGTGATGATTCGGCAGGAATGCCGAACGAATTGCTGGGTCTTCATGGTGCCACCTCCGGTAGATTTCCCGATCCTGGCAGCAACATGCGGAATTCCTCAGAGGCACGTGTCACGACTGCGAACACCGTATGCAAAGATTTCGTCATGAGTCTGGAGAGGTTTCCCCCTTCCCTCCGACGAACTTGTAGCCTACCCCGTGTACGGTGAGGAGGTATCTGGGGTTCGCCGGATCGTCCTCCAGTTTGGACCGTAGAGAGGCCATGTGATTGTCCACGGTGCGGGTGGTGGGGAAGCGGTCGTATCCCCAGACCTCGTGAAGGAGGTCTGTCCTGGTCACGACATCCCCCTCCCGGGCCACAAGGAGCCGGAGAACCCCGAACTCTTTGGGGGACAGACGCACCGCTGCCCCCACCTTGATCGCTTCGTACTTCTCGAACTCAACCCTCACGTCCCCGAAGGTCACCCGTTCCGGGAGAGGCTGACCGGCGTTGGCTCTCCGCAACAGGGCCCGGACTCGGGCCAGGAGTTCCGGGATGGAAAAGGGTTTAGTGACGTAGTCGTCGGCTCCCAGGTCCAGCCCCATGACACGGTCCACCTCCTGAGCCCGGGCCGTGAGCATGAGGATGGGCATCTTCTTTCCCTGCTTCCGGACCCTCCGGCACACGTCGAAACCCGAAAGGACCGGGAGCATGATGTCCAGGATCACAAGGTCCGGCTCTTCTTCCAGGATTAGCCTCAACCCTTCGTCCCCGGCTCGCACGGGAATGACCTGATACCCTTCGAACCGGAGGTTGTCCGTCAAGCCCCGGAGGATGGCGGCAT
>JBDRDQ010000335.1:0-4754 GCA_043820695.1 Gemmatimonadota bacterium
CAACAGTGCGGCTTCCGGTCCCCGTACATGAAGAACCCGGGGTAATGGGGGTTCGTGGTCGTCTTCATCCAGGCGTCCATCTCATACACGGCCTGTTCCAACCGATAGGTGTCCATGTCCCCCATGTAGACGTGGATCTTCCCCTCGATCTTCGGCCCCAACCAGGACCAGCTTCTCTTCATGTACTCCAGGAGGTCGTAGTTCTCCCTCCAGTATTCCGCTACCGTGGGATCGATGACTCCTGTCCGCTTGTCGAAGAGGGGCTTGAAATAACCGTCCTCACCCAGGGGGCCGTACACCGCCGACCAGATGTCCAACTGCTCCCCGCTCCGGCCTTTGGTCCCCTTGGCCAACTCATAGTAGTTCCGCTGCTGGGAGGTCATGCGCATGGTCCCGTCCACGTCCCGGGAATTCACCGTGGGTACCTTTCTCCACCCCCGGACCTTGTAGTAGGCGTTTTCGTCCTCGTAGGCGTTGATCCCCTCGACGTTGGTGAAGGTCACCGGGTCCGGGCAGTAGGACCACACGCCGCCAAAGAAGTCGGGGTAGAAGAGCTGGAGGGCCAAGGACTCCCACCCACCCGTCGACCCCCCGTCCAGCCAGCGGGCCCAGGGCTCGGGAATGGCACGGAACCGGCGCTCGATCTCGGGGATGAGCTCTTCGATGATGGCGTCGCCATAGGGCCCGACATTCACCGAGTTCACGGCGTAGGAATCGTCGAAATAGGGGGTCGGATGCTGGAAGGTGACCACCATCATCCGGGGAAAGTCGTCCTTGATCCACTCCTGGTAGATCTCGGACCCTTCCCGGAACCGAAGGGGCTCCCCTGAGTTGAAGTGTCCCTGGTTGTACAGTACGGGATAGGAGATCGTGCTCCGGTCATAGTCCCGGGGAAGCAGGACCGTGGCGCCAAGGTAGATGGGCACCCCCCAAAACTCCGACAACGCCGGGCTTTCGACCCTGAACCGCTTCACCCACTCCGTGTCTTCAGGAAAGGGGATCGGAGGAATGACGTTCTTCGCCTCCAGCTGGATATCGAATCCCTCGGAGGGATCCAGATGAACCCGCAAGACATCGCTGTAGAGGTTTCCGGGAGAACGTTGGAAGGCCTGGCCTTCCCATTGGTCGTTATGCATCCAGACCACATGTCCGTCGGCCCGTCGGAACTCCGTGTAAATGTTCACCATCCCCTGGACGAAGTAATCCCCGGCCGGCAGCTCCGAGAGGCTTTCGAGGGGGGACCCCATCGTGGTCTCGTCGATGATCCCCGCCCCACCCGGCTCCAACCCTTCCACATCCTGCCCGAAGAACGGCACCCCCTCCCGTCCGATCTGGAACCGCGGCTCACGGTCGTCCGCAGTGGAGATCATGACGAAGACCCTGCCCGTGACGGACCCGGGGTAGACTGACTCTGGAAAACTTACCTGGAACCGAGCGCGGGAGACGGCCTGTGCCGACCCCGTCGCCTGTGCCGACCCCGTCGGAGGAAGAGTCGCTTGGACCAGGGTGATGCCAATGGCGGCGCCAACCACCATCCAGAGGGGAGAACGAGCGGCGATGCCGTCGCCGGACCAAAGACGACGGAGGGTCTCGGAGGGTGCCATGGTTGGTCTCGGCCGTTGGAGGAGCTTCCTGGGAGGTGCGTCATTTGTGAGCCTTCAATGGACAACGGGATGCAAGAATCAGCAAGTTCTGGTAACATTCACTGTCGGCGTCTCTCGCCGAACCCGCGGGCACGAGACTTGCCGCTCTGCGAGAGAGCTTGAGCCTGTGAAACTTGGCCTTTCCGGAGGCGACAGCCATGGTCATCGGAGTCCCAAAAGAGATCCACCGACAGGAAAACCGGGTGGGGCTTTCCCCCTTCGCCGTGTCTCAACTAACCGCCGAGGGGCACACCGTGTACGTGGAGAAGGGAGCGGGCACGGCCGCTCACTTCAAGGACCGGGACTTTGAGGCGGCGGGCGCCCATATCGTCTATGGATCGGAGGAGCCTTACCACCGGGCGGACCTGGTCTGCCGTGTGGGCCGTCCCTCCACCGAAGAGTTGGAGCTGTTGAAGCCCGAAGGGGTGATCATCGCCTTCCAGCACCTCGCGGTGATTCCGAGAGAGAACATGGATCGGTTCATGGAGCTGAACTCGACCCTCATCGGATACGAGTTGATCAAGGATGAATCGGGTGACTCCCCTGTTCTGAACCCCTTCAGTGAAATGGCTGGCCAGATGGCGATCGCCCTGGCCACTCACTACCTCCAGACCACCAAGGGCGGCCGGGGAATTCTCATCGGGAGCGTTCCCGGAGTACCCCCGGCAACCGTCCTTATCATCGGCGCCGGAACGGTTGGGACGGCCGCCGCTCGGTCGGCTCTCGGAGTTGGCGCCCACGTCCTGGTGGTCGACGATGACATGGCTCAACTCAGGTCATTGAGTCGTGAGTTGGCGGGTCGTCCGCACACGTCCATCTCCACCGTTGAGCGTCTGACCCGGTACACGGAGATCGCCGACGTGGTGGTCGGTGCAGTCCTGGTACCCGGTGAGAGGACACCCCACCTCATCAGCGAAGAGATGGTGAAGAAGATGAAGCAGGGGAGCGTCATCATCGACCTCGCCGTCGACCAAGGCGGCTGCGTCGAGACCACCCGGCCGACCACACTTGACCGGCCCACCTTCATCCAGCACGGCGTGGTCCATTACTGTGTCCCCAATATGACCGCCAACGTCCCGCGGACCGCGTCCCGCGTTCTCATTAACGCTGCACTCCCGTATGTAAAAGCCCTTGCCCATAAGGGTCTGAGGAAAGCCCTGCTGGACGACCCGGCCTTGGCCGGTGGGGTCTATACCTACGAAGGAAAAATGGTTCACCCCGGTCTTGGTGAGCATTTCGGAATTCCATCCACCCCTCTCGAAGACCTCCTGAGGTAGGGAGGTAGGCAATGAACTGGCTAGCAGATTACAGAGCGAAACTGAGAACCGCCGAGGAGGCGGTGTCGGTCATAAAAAGCGGAGACAGGGTCTACTACGGCGGCAACGCCGCCATACCGCAGACCCTGGTCCGGGCCCTCGCCGCGAGGCGGGCTGAGCTGGAGCACGTGCAGCTCAATCATGTTCTCCTCCTGGGGGACGATCCCCTCTCCGCCCCGGAGATGGCGGGCCACTTCCGCCATAACTCCCTCTTCGTGGGCCCTGCGGACCGGAAAGCCGTCAACGACGGTCGGGCCGACTACGTCCCCATCTTTCTCTACATGATTCCGCGGCTCTTTACCGAGCGTGTGGTTCCCGTGGACGTTTCCATGATTTCCGTCTCGCCCCCGGATGAGCATGGTTTCATGAGCTTGGGAGTTGAAACGCTTGCGTCAAAAGCGGCCTGCTCCGCGTCCCGACACGTCATCGCCCAGGTGAACGAAAGGATGCCTCGGGTCCTCGGGGACTCCTTCATGCACGTGAGGGCGGTGGGTGCGGTCGTGGAGGCGACGGAGCCGCTGCCGACGCTGGAACCGGGCCCCCCCAACGAGGTGGAACTTGCCATCAGCCGGCACATCCTGAAGCTCATCGAGCCCGGGATGACGGTCCAGATGGGGATCGGGGGCATTCCCGACGCCATCTTCGCCTCCATGGACGGAAGCCTGGAGCTCGGCATCCATACCGAGATGCTCTCGGATCAGGCCATGAAGGCCATCGAGCGGGGAGTGGTGACGGGGTCCCGAAAGACACTCCACAAGGGGAAGGTCGTCATCACCTTCGCGCTGGGGAGTGACGAACTTTACGATTTCCTGGACAATAATCCGCTCATCGAAGCCCATCCGGTGGATTATGTGAACGATCCCTTCATCATCTCCCAGAACGAGAAGATGTTGGCCGTCAACTCCGCCGTTGAGGTGGACCTGACGGGGCAGGTTTGCTCCGACTCCATCGGCACGTACATCTACTCCGGGTTCGGTGGCCAGGTGGACTTCATTCGCGGAGCCGCTCGGTCCAAAGGCGGGAAACCGGTCATCGCCGTCTCCGCCACAGCGAAGGGGGGCACCCTCTCCCGCATCGTGACCATGCTGAAGCCGGGAGCAGGGGTCGTAACCAGCCGGGCCGACGTGCATTATGTCGTCACGGAGTTCGGGGTAGCCAACATCTTCGGAAAGAACCTGCGGGAACGGGCCGAAGCCCTCATCAAGATCGCCCACCCGGACTTTCAAGACGAGTTGGTGCTCCAAGCGAAGGAGCGGAAGCTCCTCACCTGAGCTCATGCCTTTTTCCTCTTAGACAGGCTAGGAATGAGCCTTCTTCATCTGTTCAGGACCCCCGGCCTTTCTCCCGCCCAGACTCGGCGTCTCCTGACCCGGGCCAGCGGCCTGCTTGCTCCCACCGTCACCGGGATCCGCTCCGAGGCGTGCTATAACATCCAGGCCACCGGAACCCTTGGCCCGCGTGAAACGGAGACACTCACCTGGCTTCTCTCCGAGACCTTCCACCCGGAGGGCTTTTCCCAGGAGAGCATCCTTTCCCAGGATGGGCCGGTTCTGGAGGTGGGTCCACGCATGAACTTCACCACCGCGTGGTCCACCAACGCCGTGGGTATCTGCCACGCCTGTGGTCTCGGGAAGATCCGGAGGATCGAGCGGTCCCGGCGGTTCATCCTGGTGCGGGATCAGCCGCTGGACGAGGAGGAGATCCGGACCTTCCTTTCCCTGGTCCACGATCGAATGACGGAGCTTCAGTACCCCGAGCCTCTGACCTCTTTCGAGACGGGGATGGCCCCTGAGGA
>JBDRDQ010000336.1:0-39098 GCA_043820695.1 Gemmatimonadota bacterium
TTCCATGCTGACCTCACCGAGGAAGGGGAGGCCTGATCCGTGAAACTCCCGGATGAGAAGCTCCTCTTCCAACCCACGAACCTCCATAGGAACCAGGGTTTCTCCAGTGAACTCCCTCAGGAGGGATTCGATCTCTTCACCCCGCGCCTCCTCTTCCCTGATCCTCTCTTTGAGAGCCCGGAATGCGAATCCTCGATCCCTTGCTACCAGGGGCAGGGGGTTGTCCTCAGCAAGGTTCTGGAAGTCATCCACCTCAATGGCCAGATGGAGCGCCTGATCCCTCAACTGTGCGAAAAGCCCCTGACCCTCCTGCTTCACTTCCTCCGGCGTGAGACCTTCGATCCGGAGGCGCACGATCTTCCCATCGATCCCTCCCGGCACCTCCTCCAGTACCTCCCTGACCTTGCCGGCAAGCTTCGACGACTCCCCCCGAGGGATCCGGATGGGCGCCAGAGCCACGACAGCCCGGCCGGGAATCGGATGGAAACGAGACGTGCCGGCCTCGAGGTCGAAGGAGAGGAAACCCTTCTCCTGGGCAGCCTCCCGCCAGGGTTCCGGACCCACCCTCTCCAGGGAGCCCGAATAAAAAACCCTGGGCGCCACCTGTTGATGTTGGTGGAGGAAACCCAAGGCCACGTAGTCCCAGGGAGCTGGGTCCAAAGGAAGTCCGGGGCCGGCCCCGGTCCCCACTCCCGCGTAGGCCAACAGGAGGTTCCAGCGGGCTTCCGGGTGGGTCCGGAGTTCCGGAAAAGGCCGGCGGACCACCGCCCCGTGGGGAACCAACAAAAGGTGGGTCTCCAGACCCTTGAGGAATACGGATCGGGCTCTTCCCGTCACCGCTTCCACATTCGGGAACGGATCGAGGGCGGCAAGCGTCCCCGGGTCCGTCATTGGGCGCGGGGTATCTCTGGCCCCTGCCACCATGAAGATCTGGGTCGAGGGGATGGCGCTGCGTATCGCCTCCAGGCCTTGGGCCAGGGCCACAAGGGCCCCCGGTGGCGGATCCGGTCGATCGAAAATATCCCCCACCAGGAGAACCAAGTCCGGCTTCAGTCGAATGACTTCCTGAACGGCCCGCTGAAATGCCAGGGCCACATCCCGCTCCCGGACATTCTTCCCACGCTCCGCACGCTCGTACGCCCGGTGGCCCAGATGAAGATCGGAGAGGTGGACCAGGAGCATGGGCTCAGCCCTCTTCCGCCGGCCGAGACTGAAACGCCGAGATGGAGAAAGGCCATGCCGGCGCCCCAACGGTAGAGAAAAGAAGGAGGATTTCGGCCCCGTCCCCCACCTCCGGGAGAAGCCGAGTCCCCAGGGGAACCGGCTTCGCCTGATATAGAGACACCTCCTCGAACCACCGACGACCGCTCCGGATGAGTTCCCCCAGGGGGAGGGCCGGGTCACCCTGCCGGCTCGGGATCCCACCCATCAACACCACTCCTCCAACCTCGAGAGCGTCAACCAGAAACCCCCAACCCGCCTCCCCGATGAAGGGTGCTCCTCCGAGGGTCGGAAGGGCGCCGCAGTCCACGACAATCACAGAGAAAGACCTTGGGGGTCCCAGGGGAGCGGTGAGGGGCTCACCGATCTGCAGGCCGACGCCCTCCCAACCCTCACCCACCGCGAATCGGGAACGGGCCAGGGTGACCAACTCAGGGCTCCTCTCCACGACGTGGATTCGAGTCTGGCGTAACCGTTGTGAAAGAAGGCAAGCCAACGTCCCACTCCCCCCACCCAGGTAGAGGACTGAGTCCGGGCACCGCTCCCCTGCCCCTATGCCTTCCAGGACAGCCTCCTCCCAGGCTCGGCCCAGCCTCCCGTCCGGATCCTCCGCCCCCCTCACACGTCCCCCCTCCAAGAGGACCGTCAGTTCCCGGAGAGGGCGGCCCACTGACCTCCTTTCCACCCTAAGCTCCCCCGTGGAAGCGGAGAGGATCTCCAGAACCTCCACTGACTGGCGTCCATCCAGGACCCAGCCCTGAAGAAGGGCTCCTCCCGAAAGGGCGACCATGCAAGCGAGGTATAGGGTGTAAGGAGCCGCGTGGGGGAGGAGCACACTCCCGGCCAGAAGGAAACCGATCGCCCCCCCCAGGGCGGAAGGTGGGCCGACCAGAGGAAACGGGGGCCTCCCCAGCTCGTCTGGACGACTCATGGACCCAAGCAAGGACCCTATGGAAAAGAGTGGGAGGCCGCCGAGAAATCCCAACCCCACCCCCTGCCCGATCCTACTCCCGGGAAAATCCCCCATGAAGCTGAGACCTGCGGACAAGGCGGCCGCAAGAGCGAAAGCAACCAGGCAGAAGATCCATCGGCGACGGACCTGCTCCACAACCCCCCCACCCACCGGAAGGGGACCACTCCAAAGGCCCAGACCCAAAGCCCCCACCTCGATGGTCAGAATAAGAGTCAGGGCCGGGAGGAACCCTTCATCGGAGTAGAGGAGGAGTCCGGCCGAGGTCTCCATTGCAACGGCGGCGACGAGCCCGGCCAGGAAAGGAGGGGTCAGCTCCAACACCCGAAGAGGCCCCGTCACGGTTTGGGATCCATCCACGACCCCCTGAAGAAAAGGAGGGGATCGCCACCACTGGCCTCACACCCCACTACTTCCGCCACGATGATGGAATGATCTCCCCCGGAGTGCACTTCACGGACGCGGCACTCTATCCACCCTAGGGCCCCCTGGATCAGAGGACTGCCCAGGGGGCCATCCACCACAATCAAGTCCCGGAAGCGGTCGTCGCGGTCGACCTTGGAGAACGTGAGGGCCAACTCCCTCTGTTCTTCCCTCAGAATGCTCACCCCGAAAAGGCCCGCCCGGAGAATGAAATCATGCGCCTCCGCATCGTTGTGAATGCAGACTAGGACCAGAGGCGGATCGAGGGAGACAGAGGTGAATGCGTTAACCGTCAACCCCACCGGGCCACCGTCGGGCCTTCGAGAGGCCACCACGGTCACGCCCGTGGCGAAATGCCCCATCACTCTCCGGAACGTCTCTTGGCGGACCATTCTTCTCCGGTGCTTTGCCTCCACCCCAACCGAACCCTAGCTTTGGATTCCGCTCTGGCGGAGAACTCCAACCCTTCATCGCGACCGCTGCCCCGACGAGGTGGCAATTCCCGGTTCGCCGAATGGGATCGAAAGGCAGTGATGATCGGAAGAATACCCCACTGGCTCCTGATGGTTGGGATTGTAACCGCCGCTATTGGATGCGACAACGTATCCTGGGGCGGGATGAGTCTCAGATTGGAGGGCCCGCCGGGGGACACTCTGGCACCCCCTCCCGGAACCCCAGGCTCCGAGTCCGACGCCCTCCCCCAGAGGATTGCGTACGGCCCACTCCTCTACGCAGGGACACGTCAGGGAGACTCGGCTCTCGTGGTGCCGGTGGCCGAGCTCGTTGAAGGGAGACTTCAGCTCCTTCCCCAGGGGGAATCGGCTACCTGGCTGGCTGACCAGATCCTGGAGGAGCGTCTCTCTCCCGGCCAGGAACTCACTCTCTTCCACCAAGGGGTGCGCATCGGAACCCTCACTATTTCCTCCTCACTGGGAACAACCGCCGAGTACTGCCCTTCCAGGGCCCAGGCTCTTGGCCACCTGGAACTGATCCCAAGCGCGTCCGACGCACAGCGCTTCCTGGCTCTCGAAACAGCTCCCGACCGCGGCGGGCCCCGCCGAGTCTTTCAAACGTTGGCCGTGGAAAGAGCTCAGCAAAACGCCGCTCAGAACCTGGCTGGGGAAGCCCTCAACCAATTGAGGGCTCAATGGCCCTCCATCCTTCGGGACATCCGGCAGGACCTCCAAGTATTTCAGCTCCCGACCGGCGAGGCACCTTCCGTAGTTGCCAGCTTTCTCTTCAGGGACCAGATGGCGGTTGGACCGGCACCGGACGATTCTTACTCTCTCCTGATCCTTGGGGAACCCCAGGGAGCCCGCTTCGACCGGACCTTCACCTGGTACCGGCGTGTTGGGGACGAGGGAAAAGGTGCTCCTCGCTTCTTCTCTTGGATGGATTGGGACGGTGATGGGGAGGAGGAGATCCTTCTTGAGGTCTTCGGGGCGGAGGCCCGGTGGTGGGCCGCCCTGGACCGGGAGGACGGGAGTTGGTCCCTCGCCTTCCAGGATCCTTGTGGCGCCCCCGAGGCTCAGGGCCCATCGGAAGAAAGACTTCAGGGCCAATCTCGGTGACCGGAAGAACACGCCCATGATGCACCGGCCCCTCTTCAGCAGGGTCTCCACCCTCGTTCGGCTCGCGGGCCTTGCCGCGTTGTCTGCTCTGGCGCTCCCTGGCTGCTCCCCTGCGGATGGGAGTGCGTCTTCGGAATCACGCCCTGCTGGAGCGGATCTCAGAGGCTCGGAAGAGGTGGGGGGGGGCTCCGCCCCGGGCACATTTCCCGTAAATGTGGAGGACGCCTCCGGTTCCGTATTGGTGTTCCAGACCCCCCCCACCAGGATCGTCTCCCTGGTTCCCTCCGCCACCAGGACCCTTCAGGCCCTGGGAGCCCAAGGTCTTTTGGTGGCCCGGACCGTACACGACACAGGAAGCGCGCTCGCCCATCTCCCCTCAGTGGGAGGTGGACTCGATCCGAGCCTGGAGACCCTGGTGGCCTTGGAGCCGGATCTTGTCATTCGGTTCGCGGGAGTGTCGGATCGTTCCACTCCCTCGCGTTTGGACGACATGGGTATTCGCCACCTGGCCATCCGGTTGGACAGGGTTGCTGATGTCGGGACGATGGTTGGGGAGCTGGGGGCCATAACCGGATTGGTAGATCCGGCCGCGAAGTTGGTGGAGGAAATGGATGCCACCTTGGAAGAGATCAGGCAGCGGGTGAAGGGAAGGCCCCGGGTACGTGTAGCTTACATTCTGGGGGGTAATCCTCCCTGGGTGGCTGGCCCCGGAACCTTCATCGATGAACTCCTGACCACCGCCGGAGGGGAGAATGCCTTCTCTGACCTGGAGGCCCTGTATGGGCCCGTGAGTCCGGAGGAATTCCTGGTTCGCGAGTTCGACCTTCTCCTGGCCCCGGAGGGCGCAGAAGTTGTGCTTCCAATGGCCAGAGTCCCTCTGATGCGGGTCTCCTCCGCCCTGGAGTTGCCGGGGCCCGATCTGGCCCAAGCCGCCTGGCACCTGGCTGCGATCCTGCACCCCGAGGTCTTTCGGTGAAGCGATCTCTTTTGGCCGTGGTTCTGGTCGCCGCTGCTCTCCTTGCCGTTTTCTTGGGGGTCCGGTTCGGCAGCGTGAACCTCACCACGGATGAGTTCGTGGCTGTCCTTTTCGGCGGAGGAAGGGAAGCGCACCGTGATCTCATCCTCCAAATCAGGCTCCCCCGGGTCTTTTTGGGGCTCCTGGTGGGGGGAGGGCTGGCCCTCGCCGGATCGGTTTTTCAGGCCCTTCTCAGGAATCCCCTTGCGGAACCTTTCATCCTGGGGATCTCTGGGGGTGCCGCCGCCGGTGCTGTCCTCGTAATCGCCTTGGGGTTCGTGGCTATCGGGTCAGTGGTTCTGCCTGCGGCCGCCTTTGCCGGTGCCCTGCTGGCAATCCTGTTGGTTTTTGGTGTGGCGGCAGCGACGGACCGGAGGCTGGATGTCCGCGTCCTCCTATTGGCTGGTGTAGTTGTCGGATCCTTCTTCACTGCCGTAATCGCCCTCATCCTCTCCCTCTCGGAGGCCCGGGCGGTTCGAAGCGCGATCCTCTGGATGATGGGCAGTCTCGCCGGAGCCGACTGGGGCAACGTGGCCGTGGTCGCGGGCTACACACTCCCTGCAGCCTTGGTGCTCCTTGGATTGGCTAGAGCCCTGAACCTGATGGCCGTAGGAGAAGAGACGGCGGCGTATCTGGGCGCCGATGTGGAAAAGGTGAAGCGAATCGCCTACGTAGTAGCCTCCCTTATGACAGCCGCCGGGGTGGCTGTGGCGGGGGTCATCGGCTTCGTGGGTCTGATCGTACCCCACGGGGTCCGCCTCCTCATCGGCTCGGATCAACGAACCCTCCTCCCTCTATCCTTCCTTGCGGGGGCTGCGTTTCTGTGCATTGCGGACCTCCTGGCCAGGGTACTCCTGGCGCCCATCGAGATCCCAATCGGGGTCATCACCGCATTTTTGGGCGTGCCTCTCTTCCTGGTTCTCCTGCGAAGGAGCATGGTCGGATGACCTTCGAAGCATTGGAGCTGGCCGTCAGGTATGGACGAGCCCGGCATCGAGCCCTGGATGGGGTCACGATGCGAGTGCCCGAAGGGGCATTCTACGCCGTTCTGGGACCCAACGGCTCGGGCAAATCCACGCTGATGCGAGCGCTGATGGGGGTGGTGCGCCCCGAAAGCGGCCAGGTCCGTGTGGGTGGGAAGGAGACCCGGTCATGGACCCGCCGATCCCTGGCCCAAGCGGTAGGGGCCGTGCCGCAGGCCGAGCATTTGGCCTTCCCCATCACCGTGCGGGATTTTGTCGGCATGGGCCGGTATCCCCACCTCGGCCTCCTTCGCCCGGAGGGAGAAGAGGACCGGACTGCCATCCGGGATGCCATGGGGAGGTGTGATGTTGCCGAGTTGGTGGACCGGGACGTGACCACCCTCTCAGGAGGAGAACTCCAAAGGGTCCGAATCGCGAGGGCCTTGGCCCAGGAACCCTCAGGACTCGTCCTCGACGAGCCCACCGCCAGCCTCGACATCCGACACGAGATGACGATCTTCCGGCTTCTTCGGAGCTCCGCCGACCGTGGGATGACCGTCCTCCTCATCACCCATAACATCAATCTGGCCGCCAGGTTCGCCGATCGGTTTCTGCTTCTTTCCGAAGGTAGAGTGGCGGCCGAGGGAGAAGCGGGAGACGTTTTCAAGGAAGACGTCCTGAAGAGAGTATACCGGTGGCCCGTGGCGGTGGGGATCGATCCGGTCTCAGGAGCGCCCCGGGTTACCCCCCTTCAGGAGCCGGCGGCTTCCTGAACCATGCCCCGGTAACTCTCGAACCGCCCTTCCTCGATCTCATTTCTCGCGAGAGCGGCCTGGACCCCACAGTTAGGCTCATGAAGGTGGGTGCAGCCCCTGTATCTGCATTCCTCCCGGAAAGGGTGGAACTCAGGAAAGCACTCCTCCAATTCCCTCTGCTCCACTCCCCAAACCCCCGCATCGGAGAACCCCGGCGTATCCGCCACCAAACCTCCGCACTCCAGTGGTATGAGGCGACCGCTGACAGTGGTGTGGCGACCCTGGCCTTTCTTGTGGCTCAGCTCTCCGATCCTGAGCCCCAATCCGGGTTCAATGGCGTTGAGCAAGCTGGATTTTCCCACCCCTGACGGACCCACCAGAGCCGACGTGCCCGAGCAGAGAAGCTCCCTTAACGCCTCTATTCCCACCCCCGTCACAGCACTGGTCTCCAGAACCGGATAGCCGATCCTTCGATAAAGCTGAACCAGCTCCCGGTAGGAGAGCCCCTTTCCCGGTTTCCCCATCGGCGGCGTCGAACCGTCTGGAGGCACTTCCCTCACCAGATCAGTCTTATTCAAAACCAGAGCCAGATCCAGGTGGTTCGCCTCCCCAATCACCAGGAGGCGGTCGAGGAGAAATTGCCCGGGCTCCGGCCGAGCGGCGGCGACCACCACCACGAGGCGGTCCACATTCGCCGCCACCACCTTCGGGCGGCGGCCTCCCGGTCCCTTCCTCACGATCTCCGATCGGCGAGTTCCAACAGTCTCGATGGTGACGGATCCATCCAGCCCGGTCACCACCTCCACCCAATCCCCGATGACCACCTTGTCTCCGGTCCGGGCTTCCCTTTTCAGCCGCCCTCTCAGGGAGGCATCCAAGAGCTCGCCCGAATCCAGGCAAACCCGGTACACCCCTCCCCGGCTCCCGTGAACGGTCCCCCTCATGCCGCCTCTCCATGGCCGGCACCGGCAATGGGAGGAACAAAACCGCCCTTTGGCAGCCCCAGTGTCTCGGGGTTCCAAAA
The DNA here is from genome assembly GCA_043820695.1 of Gemmatimonadota bacterium. Taxonomy (GTDB): domain Bacteria; phylum Gemmatimonadota; class Gemmatimonadetes; order Longimicrobiales; family Gaopeijiaceae; genus JABDNZ01. Next base: position 7,942 of record JBDRDQ010000336.1, read on the forward strand.
GGCGGCAGTCCTCAGCCGCCTCGAGGGCGGCGAGATAGAATCCATCAGGCGGCGAAAGACTCCAGTGCGACTCCTTTTGCCCCCTCACGAAGACGACGCAGGGCACGGTCCCGGAGCTGTCTGATCCGCTCCCGGGTCACCCCGAGCATGTTGCCGATCTCCTCCAAGGTGTGCTCCCTCTCCCCCTCCAATCCAAAATAGAGGCGGAGAACTTTCGCGTCCCGGGCCTCCAGGGTTCGCAGAGCCTCGGAGATTGTCTCCCCCAGAAGTCGTCCCTCCACTTCCATCTCAGGTTCGGACGCTTCTTCACTGACGAAACGCTCCACCAACTGAGAGTCTTCGCTATCGCCGATAGGGGCATCCAATCGGATCTCAGCGGCGTTGAGAGTCTGAAGAGACTCCACCAACTCAGGTGTGAGGTCGGTGGCCACACTCAACTCCTGGGAGGTGGGCTCTCTCCGAAGCTCCTGCTTGAGGCGCTCCTTCTCCCGAAAGATTCTCGCGAGATCGGAGGCGCGGTTCAGCGGAACCCGAACTGCCCTGCCATGGTTCGCCAAAGAGGCGAGGATGGCCTGACGAATCCACCAGACGGCGTAACTGATGAATTTCACGCCCTGATCCGGATCGAACTTCCTGGCCGCTGTTACGAGGCCGACGTTCCCTTCCTGAATGAGGTCCGTCAGGGAAACCCCACGATTTTGGTACTTTTTGGCGACACTGATAACGAACCGGAGGTTGGCCCGGGCCAACTCTTTGACGGCGTTCTCGTCCCCGGTCTGTGCCAGGGCCCCCAACTCCTTTTCCCGCTCCGGGGTGATGAGCTCATGCCGGCTCACATCCCGGAGATATTGATCAAGGGCAGACTGTTCCTCGATGGTCGCCGAAAACCCCGCAAGAGGATTCTTGCGGCTCTTCCGTTTCCCTCGGGCAGTTGTATCCGTTGCTGCGGAGTTCATTTCTTCTCTCCAGGGAGCCCGGCTTCCGGGCTTTCCCGCTCCTTTCACCTTCATAGCCGCCCGCCCACCACCCAGTGGGTAGCGGGCGAGAATACATCGATCCAACTCTGAGAGGAAGACCGATGGGTAATAAGCCGTTTAAGCTATCACGGCGTTACCCTGGTGTCCAGCCTTTTCCCAACCGCTTTACACCCCGGTCCCGGAGGAAGGTTCCGGGGTCGAATCCTCATTCTTCTGAAGAGCGGTCAGGAACACCTCCCTCGTCACCGTTCTTCGGAGGAAGGTGAATACTCGAAGGACCCTGGCCGTTCGATAAAGTTCCTCCGCCACCCGGGGAAGGTCGATGACTCCTGGAAGGCCTTCGGGGCCAACCCGTGCGACCTCCCCATTCCTCCTCTCCAGGAGAAGGTTCAGTTGGAACATGGCAGCCTTGGCCGGATAGTCCACCACCACCTCGCCGGGCTCGAGATCGAGGTCCCTTGCCAGCTGATTCTCCATGACCCGCCTCCGGGGCGAGTCCGTCCAGATCCAGGAGGGAAGGGGGACCTCAGCAAGATCCGCGGCCGTGAGCTCAAGGGCCCTTTTCGGGGTTCGGCGACTCCAGAGAGCCGGAAGCCAGCGTTCTCGGAGCCGCTCCGCTCCTCTCGTATCCACCCCCTCGGCCCTTCGACCAATTTCGTAGAGAAGCTCCTCGTCGGTCGGTCCTACCAGCTCCGAAGGGGTAACCAACCCCTCCCCAACCGCTTCCTCCACAATCCTCTTGTAGAGTGCCGTCGCTGCCCGGACTCCGTGATGCCAGTACACGTTCCGGAACATCTGGTACTTCGCGAAGAGAAGGGATTCGAGAGAAGCCACCGCTTTTTCATGGACCCCGACCTCGTACAGACCCGACAGGGGATCCGGCAGCAGGACCAAGCCCTGGATCAGGCGATCAACATCTACCTCCCCGTAGGGCACCCCGCAAAACCGAGCGTCCCGTCGGAGGTATTCCATTTTGTCCAGATCGAGGCTGCCGGAGACGAGACCGCCGAGGGGAAGGTCCCCCTCCCCCAAGATCAGTCGGTAGATCCGATCCGGGGCACCGGGCCCGAGAGGATCCAACGCCTGTTGCAGCTCGGGTGACTTGAAGAACTGAGAGCTGACCTTCTCATGATCCCCCGGAATCTGCTCGGGTTCCAACTCCTCCAGGGCATGGGAGAAAGCAAAGTGGCCGATATCATGGAGAAGGGCCGCATAGGGAATCAGCTCTTCCCCTTCCCAGACCTCCTCCGGCACACACCCTCTCTCCTTCAGGAATCGAAGAGCCGTCCTGGCCAGGTGGTAAACGCCGACCGCATGGTCGAAACGGGTGTGGGTCGCCCCCGGGTACACCAGATGGGCAAACCCCAACTGCCGGATGTACCGCAACCGCTGGAACTCCGCCGTGTCGATAATTCGCACGGCCGTAGGATCCAATCGGATCGTGTTCCAGAGAGGATCCCTGATCACCCGAAACTGGGTTGGCGAGGGCATGCCGGAGAGTAGCTTTGCGCCCTGGGCGGAGCAATGGACGAATGGGGTGTGGAAGCCCTACTTTAGACCGAAGGAAAAGCGAAAGTCCTACGAGCCTGTCCGCAACATGGGGTGCAGCCTGGCTCTCAAGTCCGCCCACACGATGATCCTGAATCCCAGTCTCAGAGCTTACGTCCGGCAGCAAGCGGAAGACCGCCCCGGCATCTACAAGATGCTGGGCCCTGAGAATGAAGTCCTCTACGTAGGGAAGTCTGTCCGGGTGAAAAGCAGACTCCTCTCCTACTTCCGCGCCGAGCCCGGAGAGAAGGCCGCGAAACTCATCCGGAACACCATCGCTATCGAATGGGACTATCTGCCGAACGAGTTCTCCGCCCTGGTGAGGGAGATGCGGCTGATCAAGCGCTGGAGGCCCCGGTACAACGTTGAGCACAAACGGAAACGAAGCTACGCCTTCGTCAAGATCACCCGGGAGCCCGCCCCCAGGATCATCCCCGTCGCTCGAATTCTCCCCGACGGAGCCACCTACTTCGGTCCTTTCCCCCGACCGAAGTTTCTGGCCCTCACCCTCGGGGAGCTCTCCCACGTCATGGGACTCCGGGACTGTCATGGGACGATCCCGATCGTCTTCGGTGACCAACTCGAGTTCTTTGAGAGGGGCCGGGCTCCTCGGTGCATCCGGGCACAAACGGGAAGCTGCCTCGGCCCCTGTTTCGGGGGTTGCATCTCCACCGATTACGCTCGGAACGTGGAAACGGCCCGGCGTTTTCTGGAAGGGAGAAGCCGAAAACCCCTTAGCCTCCTCCGGAAAGAGATGGAAAAAGCCTCGGAGGGAATGGAGTTCGAATACGCCGCGATTGTGCGAGACCGGCTTGAGCGCCTTGGAACCCTTCAGCGGGAACTGGTAGCCTTCCGTGGGAGGGTTGACGGTCTCTCCTTCGTTTATCGGGTACCTGGATTCAACGGAGACGACCGATTGTACCTCATCCGAAAAGGATTGGTGGAACAGGAGATTCTCAACCCGCAAGGGAAGGCCGGGCGCCGGCGTGTCGCCAAACGGGTGGAGAACCTCTTTCAGACCCCCCCACCGCAAGTGGGCGCCCTCACCCCAGAGGCTGCCGCAGAGATTCTTCTCGTAGCCAGGTGGTTCCGCCTTCGGGAACGAGAGCTGGCCCGGGTCTTCAAGCCTGAAGATTGGCTCAGCGCCTACGCCCCATCTTCCTGATGACCTCGAATTCGGACGATCCCGGCCACACCTGAGGGCTTCGCGTTGGAGTGGAGTAGACGTCCTCCTCGCTTTTCATCAGCCAGTACTGCTTCGCCATTCCGCTCCCCTCACCACACCAGGTGGAACTTCGTTTGACGATGAAACACCCAATGCCGGGTGCTATCTTCCGCCACGTATGCTTCCTCTTCCTGGCGACAGGAGGCTTCTTTCCCGCCCCATTCCGGAATGGCAAACCGGGCCTGCAACTCGATGGAATGCCATGTGGAAGCCCTGAGGGGAATCTCCCCCCGAACGGGCACTCCCTCCTGAGCGTCCCACCGACCGATGAGGGGCCCGGACCCATGTCCGTGATCCCCGATGGGATGGTTGTAGATGGTCCCGGTGATCCCTTCGATTTCCATCGTGGCGCGAGCCCGGGCGAGGATTTCGTTGCCGGTTCGACCCACCTCCATCTCCGCCAGAACGATGTCCTGCATTCGGTTTGATGCGGCCATGCACTGGCGGAGGCCCGTGGGCACCTCCGTCTCACCAGGACCAAACACGTATCCCAGGTGCTGGGTGTCCGTGTGGAGGTTCATCGCCACCGTGCCGAAATCCGTCCACAGGAGATCGCCAGGCTGGATCACCACGCCCCCCCCCGACGGGATCTCTCCGGCCCGTTGCACGTCCACTGAAGGATGAAACCACGTGGTCATGCCCAGCTCCTGGACCCTTTCCCGGAGCCACCACTGGACGTCCTCGGTGGTGGTCACCCCCGGTGTGATGACCGCGTTGGAGAAGGCCTGGGAAATGATGGCGTGGACCGTCTCCTCCCGCTCCCGGTAGGCGGGCATCATGTCAGGGAGACGGTGGGCGATGAACTCCACGGCGAGGCGGGGTACCCTCTTCATTCGGGAGAGATAGCTCGGCCCCAAGGCTCGTTGGAGGGCCTCCCACTCACCGGCTCCGAGGCCGTCGGCGAAGGCCCAGTCCTCGTCGATGTTCACGGCGATCACCCCCGGATCCCGGTCCTCCACCAGTTCACGAAGGAGCCGCCACTGTTCGTCCCCTACCAGTTCGGCCTGATCGCCCCGGGGCGAGGGGCGGTCGGACCGGTACGCTTCGAACACGCCCCCCTGGCTACCTCCACCCAAAGCCAGGCGCTCCAGCTCCTGGCCGGGGCCCCGATCAAAGAAGACGTAGATGGATCGTCGCCGGGCGGCGAAAGTCGTGGGCGCCTTGATGGCCCAGAACACCGGGTCTTCGCCGTATTCCTGCATGGAGAGGATCCACATGTCCACCCCATGCTCCCGCATAAGCATGGGGATGACATCCGTCACCCGCTCATAAGCCCAATCCTGCTGGATTTTCGCCTGCTCCCTCAAGGGCGGGAGGGAGTGAATCCGGGGAGGAACGTTCTCCGGCACATATGCTGGCTTTTGGGCGAAACCCTCTTCCAGCGGAGGGAACACCGCAAAGAGGGCCAGGAAAAAGCAGATTCGGAAGCGGAATTCAAGACGTCGCTCTCGCATGTATACCTCCTGGCATCGGAATCACGGTTTCTTACCCCCGTGATGTGCGTACTATTCTGAAGCATCCCATCCGTCGTGGCGAAGGGCCGCCTGAGCCGCCGCGAGACGGGCCACGGGAACCCGGAAGGAAGAACAGCTCACATAGTCCAGCGCCACTTCATGGAAGAACTCGATGGACTCAGCCTCTCCCCCGTGTTCTCCACAAATCCCGACTTTGAGATTCGGGTTGGCCTCCCGGCCCTCTCTCGTGGCCAGGCTCACCAAACGTCCAACTCCGGTCTGGTCCAGGCTGAAGAAGGGATCTTTCTTCAGGACACCCTGAGCCAGGTAATCGGGGAGAAAGTTGTTGATGTCGTCCCGGCTGAACCCGTAGGTCATCTGTGTGAGATCGTTGGTCCCGAAGGAAAAGAAGTCAGCCACCTCGGCGATCTCCCCAGCGACCAGTGCCGCCCGGGGAACTTCGATCATGGTCCCGATGGGGATTTCGAGATTCCCAGAGTACTTCTGGGTCCTCATGACATCGCCGACAGTGTCTTCCACCAAACCCCGAAGAAGAGCCAGCTCCTCTCTGGAGCCTACCAGAGGAATCATGATCTCGGGCATGGCTCGTACCCCATCACGCCGGCAAGAGATAGCAGCCTCCACGATTGCGGTAACCTGCATCACCAGGATCTCGGGGTAGGTGATGGCCAGCCGGCACCCGCGGTGTCCCAGCATGGGGTTGGCTTCCTCCAGACCCTCCACCCTCTCACGGACCGTCTCGAGAGTGATGCCCAGAGTCTCGGCCAAAAGCTCCTGTCGCTTTTTCTCCCGAGGCAGGAACTCATGAAGCGGGGGATCCAACAGCCGGATCGTTACGGGAAAGCCCTTCATGGCCGTGAGGATCCCTTTGAAGTCTTCCCTCTGGAAGGGAAGAAGCTTGGCCAGTGCCTTTTTCCGGGCCTTGGTATTGCCGGAGAGGATCATCTCCTGCATCGCTTCGATGCGGCCGGGGCCGAAGAACATGTGTTCGGTTCGAGTGAGCCCGATCCCGGTCGCCCCGAAGTGCCGAGCTCTCCGGGCTTCTTCAGGAGTATCGGCATTGGCTCGGATGCCCAGGGTCCGGTACTCGTCCCCCCACCCCATCACGATCCCGAAATACCCGGAAAGCTCCGGCTGGGAATGGGCCACTTCCCCCTCCATGACCTCCCCGGTTGAACCATCGATGGAAAGGGTGTCTTCCGGACCGAAGCTCCTACCAGCGACGGTCACCTTCTTCTGCTTGGCGTTGATCGTCAGCTCGCCGGCGCCGACCACGCAGCATTTTCCCCACCCCCGCGCCACCACCGCGGCATGTGAGGTCATACCTCCTGTGGAGGTTAAAATGCCCTGGGCGTGGTGCATCCCATCCACGTCTTCCGGTGAGGTATCCCGACGAACCAGGATGACATCCTCACCCGCTGCGCTCCGCCGGACGGCATCTTCCGCCGAAAACGCCAGCTTGCCCCGCGCCGCGCCGGGGGAGGCGGGCAGGCCTGTGGTCAACACTCGGGCCCCGGCCTTGTCCTCCGCCGAATAGCTGGGCAGAAGGAACTGGTTCATGGCCTGGGGTGGGATGCGAAGGAGCGCCTCTTCCTGACTGATGATCCCCTGCTCCACCATGTCCACGGCGATCCTCACCGCAGCCGCCCCCGTCCGTTGACCCCTCCGGCTCTGGAGCATGTAGAGGTCACCCCGCTCGATGGTGAACTCCAGGTCCTGCATATCCTTGAAATGGCCCTCCAGAACCCACTTCATCTCAAGGAGCTCTTCAAACACCTTCGGATTCCACTCCGCCATCTCCTCAACGTCCCGGGGAGTACGGATCCCGGCCACGACATCTTCCCCCTGAGCATTCACCAGGAACTCACCGAAGAACTTGTCCTCCCCGGTCGCCGGATTCCGTGTAAAGGCCACCCCCGTCCCTGAAGAGTCGTCCAGGTTCCCGAAAACCATGGCCTGCACCGTCACCGCGGTACCCAGGTGCCCATGCAGATGGTTGATTTCCCGGTACCGAATGGCCCGAGGGGAATTCCAGCTCCGAAACACGGCCTGAATGGCCAGGTGCAGCTGCCGCTGAGGGTCCTGGGGAAAAGACTCTTTCGTGTGTTTTCTGTAAATGTGTTTGTACTCTCGGACCAACTCCTTCAACCCCTTCGCCGGCAGCTCCGTGTCATCCACGGCGCCGTACTTCTCCTTGTTATCCTCGAAGGCCTCTTCGAAGGGGCCGTGATCCACACCCATGACCACGTCCCCAAACATGTGGATGAGGCGCCTGTAGGCATCATAGGTGGCCCGCTCGTTTTCCGTGGCAGCCGCCATCCACTCCGCGTTCTCGTCGTTCAATCCCAGGTTCAGGATGGTGTCCATCATTCCTGGCATGGAAACGGCGGCGCCGCTGCGGACCGACACCAGAAGTGGATTCTCAGTGGCCCCAAAGCCCTTCCCCATCTCCTTTTCGAGCTTCGCCAGGTTTTCCCTCACATGGTCCATGAGCCCGGGCGGAAGCTTCTGGCCCCGTTCGAAAAACTCGGCGCACACCTCCGTTGAGATGGTGAAACCGGGGGGCACCGGAAGGCCCAGGGACCTCATATAGGCCAGACTCGCCCCCTTGCCCCCGAGCCGCTCTTTGGAGAACCGGGTGCGGCGGGATCCCAGCTTCCCGAAATAGTGGATTCGTTTTACCGCCGGTGCGACCCTGATCTTCTTGCCCTTCTTCATGTCTCGAACCTTTACCCCCGGTTTCGCCCCCGCCCTGCGGCGTCGACCGAAGCGATCGTTATGAGGTTGACGGCATCCTGCACGGTGCTACCCCTCTGAAGAACGTGAACCGGATGTCGCATCCCCAGAAGGATGGGCCCGATGATCTCCGCCCCACCAATCTCCCCCATGATCTTGTAGGCGGTATTGGCGGCGCTGAGGTTGGGGAACACGAGGATATTCGCAGGACCCTTCAGCTCCGAAAATGGGAAGAACTCCTTAAGAATGCCGAAGTTCAACGCCGAATCGGCCTGCATCTCCCCATCCACCTCCAACTCAGGATCCAGAACTTTGATACGCTTCACGGCCTCGGACATCTTCCTCGAGAGGGGGTGGGGGGCCGAGCCGAAGTTGGCAAAGGAAAGCAGGGCAACCCGGGGCTCGATCTTGAGCTCCCTGACGAACCGAGATGAAAGGATGGCGATCTCGGCCACCGTCTCCACATCAGGATCGATGTTCACCGTCGCGTCGGCAAAGAACAGAAGCTTCCGGTCGGGCAGGGCGATCATGTACAGGCCCGCCACATGCTGGACATCGTCAGCCCGTCCCACAACCTGAAGGGCAGGGCGAATGGTCTCCGGGTAGTGGGAGTCGATGCCGGCGACGAGGGCGTCGGCATCTCCCTCCCTGACCATCATCCCGGCAAAATGAAGGCTACGGGCCATCTGGCCTCTTGCCTCGGCCAGGGTCAAACCCTTCCGGAGACGTCGACGATAGTGAGCCTGCGCATACTGCTCGAGCTTCTCTTTCTCCGCCCCCGGGTGAATGATCTCCACGCCGTCGAGGTCGACTCCCAGCTCTGCGGCCCTCTCCCGGATGCGCTCCGGCCGTCCCACCAGGATCGGAATCGCCACCCCCTCCTCAACCACCTTTGCCGCAGCCCGGATGATTCGGTCACTGTAGCCGTCAGGAAGGACCACCCTCTTCGGATTCCGTCGGGCCATCGACACCATCCGTTGCATGACCTCCATGGCCGGCCCAAGGCTCGCTCTCAAACGATCCCTGTATTCGTCCAGGTCCAATTCGATCCTGGACACCCCATCTTCCATGGCGGCTTTGGCCACGGCAGGGGCTACGTAAAAGAGAACCCTGGGATCGAAGGGCTTGGGGATGATGTAGTCCCTACCGAACTCGATGGGATCCCCCCCGTAGGCCATCATGACCGATTCAGGGACCTCCTGCCTGGCTAGATCCGCAAGGGCGTGGGTGGCCGCCAACATCATGTTCGGGGTGATGCTCCGGGCCCTCACGTCCAATGCCCCCCTGAAGATGAAGGGGAAGCCCAGGACATTGTTCACCTGGTTGGCGTAATCGCTCCGGCCGGTGGCCATGATCGCGTCGCTTCGGACCTCCGCCACTTCCTCAGGAAGAATCTCGGGAACCGGGTTCGCCAGGGCGAAAATGATGGGGTTGTCGGCCATGGACCGGACCATGTCCTTGGTCACCATCCCAGCAACGGACAGTCCCACGAACACGTCGGCTCCGCTCATGGCGTCGTCCAGGCTACGGGCCTCCGTCTCCACGGCCCACTCTTCCTTGTACTCGTTCATCCCTTCGGTACGGCCCTTGAAAATGACACCCTTCGAGTCCACCATCATCATGTTCTCGTGCGGCACACCTAGACGCATGAAGTGGCGGGCCGAGGAGAGAGCGGAGGCCCCAGCTCCACTGAATACCACCCTCACCTCCCCAATCTTCTTCCCGACAATCTCCAAAGCGTTCAGCAAGCCGGCAGCGCCGATGATCGCAGTGCCGTGCTGATCGTCGTGGAAGACCGGGATATCCATGGTCTCCTTGAGTGTCTTCTCGATATGGAAGCATTCAGGAGCCTTGATGTCCTCCAGGTTGATGCCCCCGAAAGTGGGCTCCAGAAGCTGGCAGGTCCGGATCACCTCCTCCGGATCGTGAGAATTGATCTCGATGTCGAAGACGTCGATTCCGGCAAACCGCTTGAAGAGAACACCCTTCCCCTCCATTACCGGCTTGGACGCGAGGGCCCCGATATCGCCCAGGCCCAAGACGGCCGTGCCGTTGGTCACCACTGCCACCAGGTTCCCCTTGGTGGTGTAGAGGTAGGCATCGTCCGGGTTCTTCTCGATCTCCAGGCAGGGATCCGCCACTCCGGGGCTATAGGCTAGAGAGAGTTCCCTCTGGGTGGCCATGGGTTTAGTGGCCCTGACCTCGATCTTGCCGGGTCGGCCTCCCATGGTGTGATAATCAAGGGCGTCTTGTTTTGAAATGGCCATTTCAGCGTATTCCAGTCTTTTCTTCGAATCGTAAGATGCAGTCCCGAGGGATCCCGGGTCGCTATGTTTTAATGCAACTTCCGGACCGCGGAAAGGGGGGTCGTTTCCTCCTTGGGGCCGAGACCCTAGATTAGCGCAAACCCAAGACTGGAGGGAACATTGGAGATCAAGCAAGGTCGGATGGTCCATCTCGGGTATGGTAAGTACTGGCGGTCGGATGAGATCGTGGGTCTCTGCCCAATCGAGGAGAACCGGGGACCCGGCAGAAGAACCGAGGTGTACGTCGCCACCCGAGAGGATGCACTGATCGTGTCTCGGTCTGAGCAATCGATCCTGAGCGACATGGCGAGTCTCCCCAACAACGAGTTTGAGGCCGAGGAGGCCCGCGGGATCTTGAGCGAATTCCTGGAGGACCTGCACGACGTGAACCCCGTACTCAGGCGAATGCTGGAGAATGAGGTCCGAGTGGATCTGGACATGTGGGAACGACGGATCAAGACCCTCCTCCTGAGAGGGACTGTTGGAAAGGAAGCCGGGGACCAAGAGGATCTCTTCTCGGCCCAGGGCTGACCCTCCCACCCGGTCTGAGCCCTTACCTGAATGCGTTTTCCTACGGGCCTCGCGCTTTCTTGTCTTTCCATCCTGGCGTTCAGCCTGGCTCCGGAAAGGGGCTTGGGGCAGGATTGCCCCTCAGGAAAGATCTCCTACATCTTCATCGACAACAACTCGATTTTCGATCTTTCGGAGCTCGATCCCGAAGCCAGTTTCCACTGGGCCTATAGCCTGGCCAACAAGCTCCACGTCCGCACCAAGGAAGAGTTCATTCTGGACGAGCTCCTCTTCAGGGTAGGGGAGTGCTTGGACCCACTCCTGCTCGAAGAGACCGAAAGGCTTCTCCGGGCGTATCGCTTCATTGGGGACGCCGATGTCTTCGCGATTCCTCAACCGGACGGAACCCAGCACGTCAACGTCTACACCCAGGACGAATGGACCACCAAGGTGGACCTGGGCTTTCGGGTGGATGAGGGGGTGAAAATCGAAGGTCTCGAGATCACCGAGGAGAATTTCCTTGGATTGGGGATCCTGGCGAGAGGCTTCCTCAGGAAGGATAAGGAGATCCAGGACCTGGGGTTTGAGATAGAAACCCCCCGGTTATTCAGAACCCGTTGGGACGCCAGGGTGAGCCTGGGGAATACCCGAACGGGGACCTTTTTTGAACAATCCCTCACCTACCCCTTCGTCGGGGAGGTTGGAAAACTGGGTGCACGTCAGAGCTTCCTCCGGCGGGAAACCGTGTTCTCCTATTCCACTGCGGGAAGTCCGGATTACACTCACCTCCTCCTCCCCTTCCTGGATCAGAGGTGGGATGTGGCGGTGGGTCGTCGTTTGGGTCGCCCCGGAAACCTCACGCTCTTTGGCCTGGGGATCTCCCGGGAGTCCATAGAGTTCCGGGGGTTTCCCTCCGACCTCGAATACATAGTGGGCAAGGACTTCTCTCACCCTATCCCTGTGGACTCTGCGGGGGTAGGGGAGGTCCAGGGACAGGCCCGGAGCCATCGGGCGAACCGGATCAACCTTTACCTTGCCCAGCGGAGCCTTCGATTCGTCCAACGCAGAGGCCTGGACGCCCTGAGGGGAATCCAGGACGTGGGCGTGGGAACAGAGGTGTTTCTTGGCCTGGGTAAAGCATGGAGAGGGCTTCAGGAAGGGGGGAGTCTTTCCTCCCATGACCTCCACGCCCAGTCCTCGGTCTTCGCAGGTGGAGTCTGGGACGGATGGGTCATGAATGCTCAGGTCTCGGTCGAAGGCCGTCATGTTGGCGCCAGGGGCGGCGCAGGGGCCGCGTGGAAGGACATCTTCGCCGAAGCCGCCCTGCTCCTTTACTGGCAACCGAAGGGCGAGCGGTTCCATACGCTCCTCCTTCGCGTTTCAGCCGACGGAGGATGGGCTGTGGAAACCCCCTTCCAGCTCACTCTGGGCGGGCGGACCGCGCTTCGAGGGTACCGGGGAGAGGAGTATCCGGGAGCCCATCGACTCCTGGTGACCCTGGAAGACAGAATCTACCTTTCTTCGCCCTCACCGGGCCTCTTCGATCTGGGTCTGGCCCTTTTTGTTGACGTTGGGAACATGTGGGCTGGGGAGGCGCCTTTTGGGATGAATTCGGGCTGGGTTGGCACCATTGGAGGGGGCATGCGCCTTGGCCTTCCTCCGAGCACGACCAATGTGCTCCGCGTCGACCTCGCCCTCCCGTTGGGGAGAAAGGCCCAACTGAAGGACCTGATCCTCCGGATCAGCCTCCAGGAGCTTCTGGGAATTCTTCCGGGACTCAGGGACCGTCAACTCCTTCGGAGCCTCCGAAGCGGGGTTCGGCCGGCCTTCGTGGCTCTCCCGTGGTGATGGAAATTCCACCCGCACTGCTCATCCTGCTTCCCCTCGCTTTCGCCGCCGGATTGGACCTGTATCTCACTCTGCTAACGGTTGGGATGGCCATCTCCCTGGGCCTGGGCCTGGGGGTGGGGGTGGGGGCACTAGGGGGCGCCGCCATCTCCCCTCTCCAGGGGGTGCTTATCCTCCTGGGTCTGGCCGGCCTCTTCCTCGCGGAAGCAGCCATGGAGTCCCGACCGGTAGGTGCCCTCCTTTGGCACAACCTCCAGCTCCTCTTTCGGCCCTTTGGCGCGAGTCTTCTGGGGCTATTCCTCCTCCAGGGTGAGGCCTCAGGCTTCATGGTTCTTGGGGCTGCGATGGCGGGCGTCGTCGCTGCTTTCTCCCACGTTCTCTACTGGGGCCAGGGATTCCTCCTTCGAATCGTCCCCGATCAACGCCTATCCCCCCTCGCCTTCACCTTTGCTGGGGACCTGGCAACCATGGCCCTCCTCGCCCTGACACTCATCAGCCCCAACCTGGGTGTTCTTCTGGCCACCCTTCTTCTCCTCCCGGGATTGATCCTGGGCCGGACTCTCCACGGGGCCGTACGCTTCGGTTTGACACTCTTTCTCGAGAGGGTTTGGGGTATTGTGTCCCCCACCGTGTGGCAAACCGACGCAGAACTCCCCGCTTGGATCCGGAAGTGGACCGCTCCGGGTTCCCTGGACGGACCCCGGGGCGCCCCGGCTGCAACTTGGGGGGTGGTCGGCCCTGGCCGTTTCCGGGACGGTTGGATTCTCCAGAAAAACCAGGAGATCTTCTTCGTCTATCGTAAGGCTAGGGCCATCCGCTTCGTTCGAATGGACGGTATTGAGGAGATGGTAGACGTGGGACCCCTCTCAAAGACCATCCGATATCGATCCCCTGACAGGGGCTCATCGGCACTCTTCTTGCAGCTGGGGCTTATTGGCCCAGAATCTCATAAGTAGTCATAAAACCTTTGACTTACAGCACCGACACTTTTAATTTTCACAGGCTTTTCCGCCATTCATCCACTGGGGTTCCTGAGGTTGGCCCCGAGGGAAAGGAATGGCGACAACAATACTTTAGCCGGTTACCCGTGTTGTACCGTCATTCTCCCTAGCGCGAGGTACAGAAAGCGGATGTTTTCCACTTCCCGGGGCCTGGACTCTTTCGATCAGTATCTACAAGACGTTGAGAAGTATCCCCTCATTCAGAATCCGGAAGAAGAGCGGGCCCTGGCCCGCCGAGCCCGGATCGGCGACAAGGAAGCCGCCGAACGGTTGGTGACGGCCAACCTCCGGTTCGTCATCTCCTATGTAAAAAAATACCAAGGCCGTGGATTGGGCCTGGCCGAGCTCGTGTGCATCGGGAACGAGGGACTTCTGAAGGCCGTCAAGAAGTTCGATCCCGATAAAGGCGTGAAGTTCATCTCCTACGCTGTCTGGTGGATTCGGCAAACCGTGCTTCAGGCTCTCGCTGAGCAGACCCGCTCGGTTCGCATTCCCCTCAACCAGAACTCGAACCTCGCAAAGCTCGCCCGCACCAACACGGCCCTCACCCAGCAGCTGGGACGGACTCCCACCGACCAAGAGTTGGCTCAGGACATGTGCGAGCCGGTGGAGACCATCCGAGCCCTGCGGAGGGTCGCTGCAAGCGAATTGAGCTTGGATGCCCCTATCGATCGGAGTGACCGGGACAGCGCCTCTTTTGGCGAGAGGTTCTCCGGAGCTGAGGCCAGCGATATAGAGGAAGACGTGGAGGCTATCGCCCGACGAGATTACCTCGAGAATATGTTCGAGCAGTATCTCACGGAACGGGAACGAAAGATCCTCTATCTGTATTATGGGCTGGACGATGGGGAAGAGCGGACCCTCGAGGAAATCGGATCTCTCCTGGGTGTCACGCGTGAGCGGATCCGGCAGATCCGGAACCGGGCCTTCGAGAAGCTGCGGGAAAGCCCCCACGGCGAATCCCTTTCTGGATTCTGGAACGCCAACTAGACGGTCGGTGGGCACACCCCTCGGCCGAAGGCAGGCCCCCGTCTTCCTTGAAGGCGGGGCCTTCTTGTTTTCCCTTCTTCCCGTTTGCCTAACCCTGGCTCTCCTGGGGATTCCTTCCCTGTGGATGCCTCTTTCCGGCCAAGACCTGGAATGGAACAGCCCCCGGGTCCTTCAGATGATCCGGGAGGCCGGTGACGTTCGGCAGGGCACGGCCCACGACTCGACGTTCTGGTCCTACTCCTCCACAGCCCGGGGATATGTCTACTTCTATCTGGACCGTGAGGATACCGGCGAGCGGATCCTGGTGAAGACCGACCAGATCGCACTGGAGGTGTTCTGGCAGGCCCCTGATCGTTTCAAACAACGCATCGTGGGGCTTCGGGATGAGAAGAGCCTGCCCACCAACATTCGCTATCACCTGGATCACCTGGTGGTGGTTCAGGACGAATTCGGGGACCTCATCCGGATTGGGGACGGAGACGAAGTGGAAGCCGTCCTACACCCTGCGGCACCCGGGTCGGAAACGGTCTACGACTTCCTCCTGGCCGACTCGGTCACCCTGAATCTTCCTGCGACCTCGGACACGGTAAGAGTTTACGAGGTTCAGGTACGTCCGAAGAATTTCGAAGTTCCCGGGTTCGTGGGGAGCGTATTTCTCGACCAAGCCAAGAAGTCCATCGTTCGAATGAGCTTCACCTTCACCCCGGCCTCCTACGTCGATCCATACCTGGACCACATCAGCATTTCCCTGGAGAACGGCCTCTGGATGGGGAAGCACTGGCTCCCCTTTCGGCAACAGTTGGAAATCCGTCGAGAGGTCCCGTATCTGGATTTTCCGGCTGGAAGCGTGATTCGAGGATCCTTCGAAGTACGGGATTATGAAATCAATCCCCCCCTCCCTTCCGCTCTGTTCACGGGCGGTGCCATCACCGCCCTCCCCGAAGCGGCCCGGGGGGCCTTTCCATTCGAGGACAGCCTCCACGCCCAGCTCGCGCAGGAGGGTCTCCAGGGCTTCCTGCCTCCCCCGGATATGGATGAGATCCGTTCACTGGCTCTGTCCCTTGCGAAGGACCAGTACCTGAGTGGTCTGGGGCGGTCTCGACTCTTCCTCCCGTCCCCCGCGGTCTCTTCGGCCCTCCGTTTCAACCGGGCCGAAGGCCTCTTCCTTGGTGCCGGCATCTCCCACAACCCGCTCCCCCAGGTGGGTCTCTCTCTTTACGGCGGCCTCTCCTTTGGCCGTGAGCGCCCCACGGCGGAAGGGAGAGTTACGGGCGGAGAGCGATACCCCTCCTCGGAGCTGATGGCCTTTCTCAACCGGCCCCGGGACCTAGGGCCCGTAAAAGCAATCAGCGGCGTCCTGAACACCCTGGCAGCCGTGACCCTGAATCACGATTTCACCGACCTTTTCTTCGCATCCGGGGCTCAAGCCACCCATACCCTTGGTCAGTGGACGCAGGGAAGGCTGAAGGTGACGGCCCGATGGGAGCAACACCGGTCCGCCAGGGACGTGGTCTCATCCGACCTCGAGGACACGGAATTCAGACCGGTCCTCCCGGTGGATGAGGGCATATGGACCTCTGTGGCCCTGGCCGGCTCATCTCAAATGCCCTGGCCGAACCTCCTCCTCACCGCTGAAGGCCTCCTGGGCCGGTTCAAGGACCAGGGGTTCGGTTCCCTTTCAGGGGGCCTGTCCTATCGGCGCCGTTGGCTCACCCAAGGCGCCGAAGTCCAAACAGACCTCCAAGGAGGGGCCCTCCTGGGGGACCCACCCCTCCAGGCCCACTACTTCCTCGGGGGGCGACAGACCCTGCCGGGCTACCCGTTCCGGTCCCTGGTAGGGGACGGATACTGGCTCCTTCGGTCCGAAGCTTCCATCGACCTTCTCCACCCTTTTCTCCGGCTCAGAGCCTTCGGGGCCGCGGGGGGGGCACGGGAGGATGGGCTTATTGACCCCACCTTCCCCCCTGGAGAGAAACGGTGGAGCTATCTCTTGTCGGCTGGGGCTGGCCTGGGCCTGGGATGGGATGTAGTGCGCTTGGAGCTGGCAAGAGGTCTCCGGGATGGGGGGGAGTGGGAGGTGATCCTTTCCGTGAAGCAGGACTTCTGGCCCTGGCTCTAGTCCCCCCACTCCGGTCCCGGTTTGACCCCCAAGCTCCGAAAGACCTGCGGCCTGCTGCACCCCGGTCTTTCGGACAGACTCCTAGTCCGCCGCCTCCGAAGAAGGCCTCGGACTCAGCAGGACCAACTCCCTGACATTCACATCGGCGGTGGGAATCGTGACCCCATCTCTTTCGTAGGAGTCGTACTCCAGTCGCCCCTCTACGTAAATCCGGTCGCCCTTGGACACGTAGTCCTGGGCAAACTGAGCCAGCCGGTTCCAGAGGGTGAGTCGGTGCCAATCCGCCCTCTCCTGGGGCTCGTCCCCACTCCCGGTGGCCCGACGGTTGGTTGCCAGGGAGAAGTGGGCCACTTTGGTCCCATTCCCGGTTTCCTGGATATCCGGATCCTGCCCCACATTCCCTACCAGGATGATTTTGTTCACCGATCGGCTCATGCGTCTCCTCCATGGCCTGGGTTTACTGAAGCCACTCCCATGGCAAGGGAGTGAAGGGTTCGTGGCCTCAGTATCGGCAGGAGACTTGGGCCCTTACATAGCGGGTTAGGACTTGCAGGCGTACCAGCTCGCCCCCACTCCACAATCCACGGCGAGGGGAACATTCAACTTCATCGCACCCTCCATTTCCTCCACCACCATCTTTCCGACTTCCTCCACTTCCTCCACGGGCACCTCCAGAAGGAGTTCGTCGTGTACCTGAAGGAGAAGCCTCGAGGATGGGAACTGTCTTTCCAGCAGCTTCTGGATCCTGATCATGGCAATCTTGATGAGATCCGCCGCTGTGCCCTGAATAGGGGTGTTTTGTGCCACCCTCTCTCCAAACTGTCGGACGTTCCAGTTCTTGGCCGTCATCTCCGGAATATAACGGCGCCTTCCGCTCAGCGTCTCCACGAAACCCTGGTCCCGGGCCAGGTCGACCTGAAGGTCGAGAAAGGCCCGCACGCCGGAGAAGCGTCTGAAATACTCCTCGATGAACCCCCTGGCTTCTTCCCTGGATACTCCCAACTGGCGAGCCAAGGAGAAGTCGCCCTGACCGTAGAGGGTGGCGAAGTTGATGGTCTTCGCCCTGGACCTCATATCCGAAGTCACCTCGTCCAGGGGAACGCCGAAGATCACCGCCGCTGTTTGCTCATGAACATCGATCCCCTCCCGAAAAGCCCGGACAAAAGCCTCGTCTCCAGAGAAATGTGCCAGAATCCGGAGCTCGATCTGGGAGTAGTCTGCACCGAAGAAGTAGTGTCCATCCTCGGCCACGAACCCCTTTCGGATCTCGCGGCCCAGCTCCGTTCGGATTGGGATGTTTTGAAGATTCGGGTCGCTCGAAGAGAGCCGGCCGGTGGCCGCCACGGTCTGGTTGAAGCTGGTATGGATCCGTCCCGTCTGGGGGTTGATCAGCCGGGGAAGGGCGTCGACATAGGTATTCCTGAGCTTCTCCAACTGCCGGTATTCCAGCAGCTGGGTAGGTAGGGCGTGACCCATGGCCGCCAACTCCTCCAGTACCGACGCGTCGGTGGAGGGCCCCGTCTTGGTTCGCTTGAGGGCCGGCAAACCAAGCTTCTCAAAAAGGATCTCTCGAAGCTGGGGAGTTGAGTTCAGGTTGAACTCCTCCCCGGCCATCTTCACAATCTCTTCCCGGAGGGACTCGAGGTCGGTCTCGAGCTTCTCATTCATGGCCCGAAAAAAGGGGACATCGATCCTGATCCCATTCATTTCCATCCGAGCCAGAACCGGGACCAGGGGCATCTCCAAATCCCGGAAGAGACCATCCAGCTTCTGGTCCCTCAGCTGAGGTTCGAAAAGTTCTCTCAACCGAAGGGTGAAGTCGGCGTCCTCACAAGCGTACTCCCGGGCCCGATCCAGCGTCACCTCAGCGAAGGAAATCTGGCTTTTTCCTTTCCCAGCCACTTCCGAATAGGGGATCATCCGGTGCCCCAGAAGGGTCACGGTCAAAGCATCCAAGCTGTGTTGGCGCCGGTTGGGGTCCAGAACATACGAGGCCACCATGGTGTCGAAAGCCACACCCCGAACCTTCAGTCCCGCCCGTTCCAGTACGATGAGGTCGTATTTCAGATTCTGGCCGGTTTTTTCGATGGCCGGATCTTCCAGCATTTCCACCAGAGGGCCCATGGCAGACGAGGAAAGCGCCGGGAGATTCGCCGGAGCTCCCGCACCTCCGTCGTCCAGCGCCAGCTCCCCGGAACGGCGATGGGCCAGGGGGATGTAGTATGCCTCACCGGCCCGCCATGAGAGGGAGATCCCTACCAGGTCGGCCCGAGTGGGATCCTGGCTGGTGGTCTCCGTATCCACCGAGACGGATCCCGCCTCACGGATTCTTTCCACCAACTCCGCTACCTCCTGGACGTCCCCAGCCAGCGTGTAGGTGACGGGGATCTCCTCCGGCGACGGGATAGCCTCCCCACCCCCATGGACCTCTCCTGGTCCTGTGAATCGCTCGGCCAGACGACGGAATTCCAGCTCCACGAAGAGCTTCCTTAGCCTCTCCCGGTCGGGCTCCCGCACCCGTAGGATCTCCAGGTCCAGGTCGATGGGGACGTCGGTTTGGATGGTGACCAGGCGCTTCGAGAGTCGAACCAACTCAGCATTTTCGGTCAGGGACTCCCGGGCTCGCTTTCCGGGGATCTCCTGGGCGTGGGCCAGAATCTCCTCCAGGTCCCGGTATTCCTGCAGAAGCTTCACCGCCGTCTTGGGGCCGATGCCCGCTGCACCTGGCACGTTGTCCGAAGAATCCCCGATGAGGGCCAGATAGTCAGGAATTCTCCAAGGGGGAATCCCGAACTTCTCGTCCGCGTTGGATTCATCCACCCATTCGGGTTCTACCCCCGTGGGCCCACCCCGCCCTGGGTTGAGAAGGTGGATTCCGGGGCCCACCAGCTGATAAAGGTCCTTGTCCCCCGACACGATGACGACCTCGAGGCCGGCTTCCCGAGCCTGAAGTGCAAGGGTGCCAATGACGTCATCGGCTTCGTATCCATCCACTTCCACCACCGGGTCATGAAAGGCCTCAACCATCTCACGGATCCGCGGTAGGCTGGCAGCAAGCTCCTCAGGCATCTTCTCCCGGGTGGCCTTGTATTCGGGGTAGATCTCTTCCCGCTTACTCATTCCCTTGTCGAAGACGATAGCCAGGTAGTCGGGTTGATAGTTTTCCCTGATGGAGAGAAGGAAATTGGCGAAGCCGAAGGGGGCCGACGTGTTCTCCCCCCGGGAGTTGGTGAGGGGCCTTTGTATGAATGCGAAAAAGGCCCGATAGATGAGGGCGTAGGCATCAATGAGGAAGAGGCGTGGAGCCTCCTTGGGGGGGGCTTCAACCATGGGCCGCTCGTTGTTGGGTTCTAGGAGCCTGTCTGCGTAAGGGGGTGCGGCATCGCACCTGGGAACTGCTGGGAAATCAGTTTCGGACGACGTTGGCCGCCTGCAAACCCATTTCCGTCTCTCGGATTTCGAATCGGACCGCGTCACCTTGGGCAAGCGTTCTCAACCCGTCTCCCCGGATGGCCGAAAAATGGACGTGAACTTCAGTTCCATTCTCGGCCCGGATCGATCCGAAGCCTTTTGAGCCATTGAACCACTGCACGGTTCCCAGGGTCATTCCGGGAAGCCCTCCTCCCAGGCGCTGGCGTCGAAAAGCAGGTTTGAAGATGACGATCCGGCAAAGGACCCGTCAAGGAAGGAAGGGCCGAGACTCCTTGCTGGCGCCCGGGTCATATGAGGCCTGACCGTAGAGCCAGGAATAGATCTCCCTATTCAGGAGGACGTTCTTCACATACCCTCTGGTTTCGACGAAGGGAATTCGTTCCACGAAACGAGGCATGTCCCTGACTTCCGGGAATTCTCTCCAGCGCGTAGCCCGGGTCGGTCCTGCGTTATACGCGGAAAGGATGATGGGCAGATCCTCCCCGAACCGCCGGCGCATGTCGGCAAAAAAAGCCACCCCCAAATGAATGTTGATTTCCGCTTCATACAGGTGGGAGTCGGGCTGAAAGCCGACGGGGCCGGAGGCCCGGGCCAACTCTCTCCCCGTGGCGGGAAGAACCTGCATCAAGCCTCGGGCGTCGGCCCGTGACCTTGCCTCCACCCAGAAGGCCGATTCCTGCCGAATTAGCCCCGCTATGAGATAGGGGTCCACACCTCGTTCCCCGGCCTCGGCCAGTACGATGTCCTGGTACGGAAAGGGGTACACGGCCGCCAGCAGCTCTCGGTCCCAGGGTCGGCCCTCTCGTCGGAGCTCCCACCCCAGGTTGATGCCCTCCCGGGTGAAACCTCGAGAGTTCAATTCCTTGGCGAGGCGAAGAAGGCCTCCCTGTCGAACAAGTGGGTCCTCCTCCACACGAAACCGATCCGCCATGATGTTGGCCTCCCAGGCCGCACCACGTTGAATGCCGGCAGCCAGAAGGCGGTCGAACGAAGCCAGTCCCGCCTCAAAGAAGAGGAGAAGATGCTGGGGATCGACGGAGGCTGCTGGGATAGGCGGGTCGTAAAGCTCCCCCAAAAGCTCCCCGGCCCGGACCGAGTAGTAGGAGATCGGGTAATCCCGCCGCAGCTGGTTCAGGAGCTCCCGTCCCTCCTCCATCCGGTCAAGGGAAAGAAGGAGTCGGCCCGCCCAGAAAGCCGCTTCATCCCAACGTCGTCCCTCCGGAAAGTCACGTACGTAATCCGAGTAGACACCCAGGGCATCGATGTCTCGCCCCATACCCAGGAGGATCTGACCCATCCCCATTCGAGCCTGGCCCGCTAGATCTTGGGCGGGGGCCAGTTCCACCGTTTCCTGGTAGCCCTTGATGGCTCCTTCCCGGTCACCCCGGTCCCGCAAGGCGTCGGCCCGGAGGAAGAGCACTTCCACGGCCTCGGGCCGGTCCGGAAACCGACCTACAAGCTCCTCCTCTACTCTCAGGGCCTCTGCCCCTCTTCCAAGGCGCCGGAGAGACTGAATCCGAAGGACCAGGGCCGGCGCCGCCACAACGGGGTCTTCACCCCTCCCCAGCTCTGTCGCAAGGGCCAGGGACACCCCGAGTTGTCCGAGAGTCAGATGGCTCCGAACCTTGCCCAGGGCAACCAACGGTGGTGGCGCCCCTCCCAGGAGCCTCTCGTAGAGGCCAAAGGCCTCCAAGGCTTCCTCGTGCCGTCCGGCCCCGGCAAGTGCTCGGGCGCCGGCCAGAGCTACGTGAACGGAATCGAAACCCAGCTTCAAGAGGGCCTCGGCCGCCCACACCCCCTCACTCCCAGCCCCGGAAAGAGCCAGTACCTGGTGAAAGGCACCCTGAGCCCCCACGGAGTCCCCACGCGCCAGCCGAAGAGTCCCCACCCGGCCCCAGGCCACCGCTTGATCCGATGCTGAAGAAAGGGACGGCAAGGCGCTCCAGTAGGCTGCTTCCGCCCCGGTGGAATCCCCTGCCGCCAGGAGGGCCACAGGGAGGAGGCTCCAGCCCAATCGCCTCACCTTCTCAGGACCCATCAGGAAAAGAGCCTGACGGGTTTCCTCCCGGAACCCATCCGCCGCCGCACGCTCCGCAAGTTCGAGGGCCACCCAACCCGCCATGGTGGAGTCCTCCCCCCCTATCGCCTCGGCATCGACCAGAGCCCGGGAATACCACCCCAGCCGCCCCAGAACCCGAGCCCTTCGGACCCGTGCTTCCAGCCGGTTCGGGGACCCTTCCGGGCCCTCGGCAGCCAGGACCTGGCCATAGGCTGCCTCAGCCGCCTCCCAGCGTTCCTCACCCTCCAGAGCCCTCCCCAGGAGGTACCATGCGTCCGGGCCATCGACCTCGCCCTTTTCGAGGGGGCCCTCCAGAAGGGCCCCGACTCGGGTCCAATGGCCCCAGCCAGCCTCGGCGCTGGCGAAAAGAAGAAGAAGCTCTCGATTGCCTCCCGGGCCGTTGGGAAAAGCTGCTTGAAGGCGCCTAACGGCGTGCCAATCCCGCCCCTGGGCCATCTCCGTTCGCACCGAATCCAGGACCGCCTCTTGTCGAAGCTGAGGCAGGACCCGATCCGCCTGGGAGGAGGGCCCTCCAAGAGCTGGCACAAGGATGAGGAAATAGAGGAGTCTTGGAATCATTCGGGCCCAACCGGAGTCGCAACCCCAAAAAAAGAGAAGAGGCCACCCCCCCCTTTGAGGGTGGCCTCCACTACTACACCTGAGGTGCGACTAGGACGCCGCAGCCTGCCTGCCCCGCTCGATGGCGTGGAGGGCATCGATCATCTTTTGAGCCGACTCTTCCATGTCGATGACCAAGCCATCGATCCGAGCTACGAAATAGTTGTGGAAGATGCTCATGGGAATGGCGATGGCCAGACCCGCCGCCGTAGTCAGCAGAGCGACCTTGATACCACCAGCCACCAGAGTGGCCTCCACTTCACCGGCAGCCTCGATGGACTGGAAGGCGAGGATCATACCGATCACCGTGCCCAAGAACCCAAGGAGGGGACCGATGTTCGTGAGGGTAGCCAGCACCACCAGACCCTTCTCAAGCTTGCTCAGCTCGATGAGACCCTGGTTCTCGATGGCTTTCATCACCCGCTCGGTGCCTTCCTCATGTCGCTCGAGACCGGCATAGAGGATCTTGGCGCCGGGGGAGCTGGATTCGCGAGTAGCTTCGAGAGCCTCGTCAATCCGCTGAGCGGCCAGGAGTTCGTCTACATTCCGAAGAACCTTCCGGGTGGCCCCGGTCTTCGCCATGAGACTGAAGAACTTCCAGATGATTACCAGGATGCCCAGGACCAGACAGGCGGCCAGCGGGTATCGCATGAAACCCATGCCATCCCAGTTCGTCGAGATCTGCTCTTGCCAGGTCAACTCCATAACTTCCATTCCGGGAATCTGGAGCAGAGCACCGTAAACTTTCATTAAGCCCACCAAAAGGACCTCCTGCCGTAGCGGTCGTCAGGCCAAAAAACTGATCCACCCCAACCTCCATGGGTGGACGGGTGCAGTTCCATTAAGGCTTGGCAAGATGGAGAGGGCTCAAAGGCGTGTCAAGCCCCATCGGCGCCCTGGATTTCCTTCCAACAGGCAACCTCTCGACCCGAAGGCATGCCTCCTAGTTCAGGCGACTCGTCGATGCATTCCTGGTCTTTCTCAGGATGTGGGCAACGGGGGTGGAATGAGCAGCCACCCGGAGGCCGAACCGGACTGGGGCCCTCCCCGGGGAGGATCTCCCAACGACCTGCTCCGTGAGTTAACGAACCCCCGGGATCCACCGCCGCCAAAAGCCCCCTGGTGTAGGGATGGGCCGGTGTTTCGAAAAGGGCCTCCACCCGAGACATCTCGACGATCTTCCCTCCGTACATCACAGCGACCCGGTCCGCCACCTGCCGAACCACCGTCAGGTCGTGAGCCACAAGGATGGTCGTCAAAGACAGGCGCTCCTGCAGGTCCCTCAGGAGGTTCAGGATCTGAGCTTGGATCGAGAGGTCCAGCGCCGAAACGGGCTCGTCCAGGATCAGCAGCTCCGGCTCCACGGAAAGGGCCCTGGCTATCCCCAGCCGCTGGCGTTGGCCGCCGCTGAACTCGTGGGGATACCGATCTGCATGGCTGGGGTGGAGGCCCACGAGCCGCAGGAGCTCCGCCACTCGCTCCCTCCGAGTCCCCAAAGAAGCCGAATCCCCATGGACATGGAGGATCTCTTCGAGCATGGGCCCCGCGCGAAGCCTCGGATTCAAGGAGCCGAACGGATCCTGGAATACGATCTGCACCTTTCTGCGAAAGGCCAGAAGCTCGTCGGAGGTCATGGTCAGGACATCGACGCCCCGGAACAAAACTTCACCTCCGGTTGGTCGCACCAACCTCAGGAGGCTCCGCGCCAGGGTGGTCTTCCCCGACCCTGACTCCCCCACCACCGCCAGGCACTCGCCTTCCTTCACGTCGAAATTGACCCCACGCAAGGCCTGAACCGGACCCTTCCCCCAATCCCTACGCATTCCCCTGGATGGGAAGTGATGGGTCAGTCCCCTGGCAGAGAGCAGAACCTCTCCTGAGCCCTTCGTCACAGTCCCCCCTCCTTTCCAGCCAGAAGCCAGCACCGGGCCTCCCGACCGCCCCCCTGAACCCCACCCTGCCCGTCAGCGGTCCCCGGCCTGGCCTTCACCGGTACAAGGTTCGGCTCCTCCCGCCGGCAGCGATCCAAAACCTCGGGACACCGGGGGTGGAACCTGCACCCGGGCGGCCACTCGGTGGCCTCCGGCACCTCCCCGGGAATAGGCCTCAGCGTTCGCCTCCGATCATCGACGGAGAGGCGGGATCCCAGGAGGCCGCGAGTATAAGGATGGCTGGGGGATTCCAGGATCTCCCGGGTCGGCCCGGTTTCCACCACCTTCCCTCCATAAAGAACCACGATGCGATCGCAAACCCTGGACACCACGCTCAGATCGTGGGAGATGAGGAGGAGCCCCATTCCTCTCTGAACCTGGAGATCCTTCAGGAGCCTGAGGATCTGGGCCTGGATGGTCACGTCCAGCGCTGTGGTGGGTTCGTCTGCCACCAGAAGGCTCGGTTGACCCCCCAAGGCCATGGCAATCATGGCCCTCTGCCGCATGCCGCCGGAGAGTTGGTGAGGGTAGCTGCCCGCTCGGGTCTCGGGATCGGAAATCCCCACCTCTCCAAGGAGTCGGATCATTTCTGCCTGGGCCGCCCTCCGGTTCAATGGCCGGTGAAGCTCCACCGCCTCCTGGATCTGATTCCCTATGGTGAAGACCGGATTCAGGGATGTCATTGGCTCCTGAAAAATCATGGCCACCTCCCCTCCCCGAATCTCCCGGAGCCGATTCCCCCTCATTCCGACCAACTCCTCGCCACGAAAGCTGATGGAGCTTCCTGGAAGGATGGTTCCGCTCCCCTGGGGCAGGAGTCCGAGGATTGAAAGGGCCAGGAGCGTCTTCCCCGACCCTGACTCCCCTACCAGGCCTACCGCCTCCCCTTCTTTCAGAAGCAGGTCCACGCCGTCCACAGCCCGGGCCGTGCCGGCCGGTGTGTCGACGTGGGCTCGTAGGCCTCGGATATCCAACAGGCTCACCGGTTCACCCCCTTCCGCTGCCGCGGATCAAGGGCATCCCGAAGCCCGTCTCCAACCAGGTTGAAGGCAAGAACTGCCAGGACAATGGCCAAGCCAGGGAATGCGGAGACCCACCAGGCATCCATCATGTAATCACGGCCGGAACTCACCATGAAACCCCAGGAAGGGGTGCTGGCCTGAAGCCCCAGACCCAGAAAGGAGAGGCCGGCTTCAAGGAGGATGACGTTCCCGATGCCCAGGGTCGCTACCACAATCAACGGTCCGAGGGCGTTGGGAAGGAGGTGCCCGAAGAGGATTCGGCCTGGAGAAAAACCCATTGCCCGGGCGGCCTCGGCGAACTCCCGTTCCTTGAGAGCAATGATTTCCCCCCGAACCATACGGGTCGTAAAAGGCCATTGGGTGAAGGCCAGGGCTACAACCACGACGAAGACGCTGGGCGTGAAGAGGGCGACGATAGCGATCAGAAGGACGAGACGGGGAAAGGCCATGACCATGTCCACAAACCGCATGATGACCGCGTCCAGCCGGCCACCCCAATAACCTGCAACCGCCCCCAGGAACACCCCAACCGTCAGGCTCATCCCCACAGCCAGGAGCCCGAGGGTGAGAGTAATCCGGGCCCCGTAGAGAATTCTCGAAAGTACGTCCTGGGAGTATTGGTCAGTCCCCATGGGATGCACGGAGGAGGGAGGAGCCAACCTGGCCGCCATGTCCCCACCCACCTCAAAAGCCTCTCGAGCCTCTGGTTCGAAGGGAGCCAGGAAGGGGGCCAGAAGCATGGCCAGGTAAAGGACGCAGACAATTCCGAGTCCCATCATGGCCATTCTGTTCGCCCTGAAGGCCCTCCAACCCTCTGCCCAAGCCTTCCCACCGCCCGAATGCCCATTCAGCCGGTGGCGCGCGTTCATGACAAACGACCACCACCACACACCCCCCAACACCCCAACCAGTGTGAGGAGGGCCACCCACTCCTCCAAATCCCCGAAGGGTGCCCGGAGTATCCTGTCGAAGCGGTACAGGGACGACCCCAATAGCCCGAGCCAGAGGACCAGGGCGACTCCTCCCTCCAGAAACTTCCCCCGAAGAAGCTGGGGCAGACCCGGTAGAACAATCCCCCACCGGCTACCCACGGCTCTCCCTTATCCTCGGATCCACAACTCCATAAAGGAGGTCCGCAAGGAGGTTTCCAAGGACCACCATCACCCCGAAGAGGAAAGTCCCCGCCAAGACCACGGGAAAATCTCTCCGATAAATGGACTCCAGCATGAGCTGCCCCATTCCCGGCCAGGCGAATACGACCTCGATGAGGACGGCCCCGCTCAGAAGAAAAGGAAAGTAGACGCCGAAGAGTGTAACGATGGATATGAGCCCATTCCTGAGGGCATGCTTCAGGATGACCCGCGATTCAGGAAGTCCTTTGGCCCGAGCCGTCCGGATGTAGTCCTGCCGAAGGACCTCCAGTATGCTGGTCCGGGCATAGCGAGCCACCCCTCCAGCCAGAATCAGCGTGAGGGTAAGGGTCGGGAGCACAAGATGGTGGAGTCGATCCTTGAACTGACCCCAGAAACCCAGGAGGTCCGCTCCAGGGCTAGCGGACCCTGAAACCGGGAAGGCCGGGGACCAACCCCACACGCCCACGCTGAAGACCATAATCAGCATCATGGCCAACCAAAACGAAGGCATGGAATAGAAGAAGAGGGTGACGCCGCTCAGAACCGAATCCAGGAGAGACCCCTGCTTCACCGCCTGGACGACCCCTACCAGGACTCCGATCAGGAAAGAGAGGAAGAGAGCCCCGGAAGCCAGGATCAGAGTGTGGGGGAGGGCCGCAAGAACCCGGGCCCGGACCGGCATCCCCGCGGAGTAGGAGTAGCCAAAATCGCCCTGGAGGAATGCCAGGAGCCACTTCCCGTACCGAATCAGCAGGGGGTCGTCCAGCCCCATGGTTCGCCGAATCTGTTCCAACACCTCCGGCGAAACGCCGGGACGCAGATAGATCAGAGACGGATCGCCCGGCGCCAGGCTCAGGACAATAAAGACCAGGGTCGCCACGCCCAGGATGAGCGGAATGGCGGCCAGGGATCGACGCAGGGTGAAGGCGAGCAAAGTCCCTTCCCGTCCCTCAGGGAGCTCGGCGGCCCTGCGGGTCGATCCACCAGTGTCGGATGCTGGCCAGGTCCCCCCGAGTGTCCATCACGACGTCCTGAAGCCGCCTGTTTACGCCATTCCTGCGAAGGGTTGAATAGAGGAAGGTGTAGGGTTGAACCTCGAGAAGACGATGTTGATACGCCGCCCAAACGGGCAAGGCTTCTTCCCGATTTGGAATAAGCTGGAGGGTGTCCAGATACCGGTCCAGCTCTGGGTCCATGGTTCCGGAAAAGCCATAAATCCCGTCCACCCTTTCGGAGTGGAAAAGGTCCCGGTCGTCGATCCGAAAACCCGTTTCAAAGGTGACTAGAGCCCCCTCGAAGTCCCTCTCCGGTGATGTGATCACTGCGCCGTAGGTTCCCCGCTCCAGGACGCTGGGGCGGAGGTCCACCCCGATGTCCTGGAGTTGCACCCTCATGACTTCAGTGACCTGCTGCCGCTCCTGATTCTGGTTGTAGACCAGGTCGACTTGTAAAGGCTCCCCGCCGCCGTTCTCCCGAATTCCGTCCCCGTCCCGGTCCACCCAACCCGCTGCTTCCAAAAGACTCCGGGCCCGATCCGGGTCGTAGCCCAGGGAGTCCCCAAGGGTCGGATCGTAGGCCCAATGGACGGGTGGGAGTCCGCTGTTCAGCAGGACCGCCTCTCCCAATTGAATCCCATCGATGAGCTGCTGCCGATTGATCCCAAGGGTAAGAGCCCGCCTGACCCGGGCATCGGCCAACTCCGGGACCCGGCTGTTCCATGCCACGAAAAAGATGGACGGGTACGGAAAGGTGGGGACCGCGAGGGTCGGCTCCTCCCGAGCCGTCACAGCATGATTCGGAAGCATCTGCACATAGACGTCCACACCCCCCGTCAGCAACTCCGCCATGAGGGTCGTTTGGGACGGAATCACCCTGTAAACGTACCTATCCAGATACGGCCTGCCTCCCAACGCTAAGGGAAAGGCCGGATTTGCCTCGAAGGTCCAGGAATCCCCGGGAGTCCTTGCCGCAAATCGGAACGGACCGTTTCCCACGGGACAAACGCCTCCATAGGGATGCAGGACCAGCTCTGAGGTAGGAACATCTCCCAGGAGATGGTGGGGGAGGATGGACAGGTTCCTCCAGGTCTCCAGGATGTCGGCGTGGGGTTGAAAACGGAACTTGACGGTGAAGGAATCCACGACCTCCACCCCCTCTTCCCCTGGCAGATAGGCCTGGAAGAATCCCGGGTTCGGGTACTGGCTCTCGGGCTTGATGACAGTGAGGTAGGTGAAGGCGACGTCCTGGGCCGTGGTGAGCTCCCCATCATGCCAGTAGACGTCGTCCCTCAGATGAAACGTGAGCTCGGTCTGGTCCTCGGAAATCTCCCATGAGGTAGCCAGGTACGGGGCAGGCTCAAGGTTCTCATCGAACTCGATGAGGGTCATGAGGTTCAGGAATTGTTGGTGCTGGGCGGCCTCCACGCTCTGAGCATCTGCAGGCCCCATCCCAGACACGTCCCCCAGCGACCCCACGACGACCATTCCCCCATAACGGTCCCCTGCCGGTTCCTGTCCGGCGAAGGTCACCATAAAGGAGTCCACCCTGGCCATGACCGGTCCGCAGAAGGCGTCAGCTAAGCTTACATCGACTCCATCGGCGCTTTCGCTGGCGCAACCGTTGAGGCTCAGGGCAAGGAAGAAAAGAAAGGGAGGGAATCGCTTCATCTCGCCAACTCCTCGGCTCGGGAGCCTCTGCCGATGCTACCCGATTCGCCGGTCAGGCTCCTAAAATCGCCAGGTCCAACCCGAATCATCATAGTGGGCCTGAAGCTCCTCCGCCGCCATCTTCTCGTCGATTCGGTAGTCAGCCTCGATCCAGGATCCGCCTAGGGTCTCGGCAAGACCCTGTTGGATGAAGCGGCTCAGTACCTCCAGCTCCGGAACCGTCCCGAGGAGTGATTTTAATGTCGCAGGAGGTGGCGCCGGCTCATCATCACTCCGCAGTCGCCGCAACACGTCCTGGTCCCCATCCAGGATGATGGACCCATGCTGGAGAATATTGCCTCCGATCCGCACCTGAGCGCTTCCAATGAGCTTACGCCCAAGGGCCGTCACCTCTCCTTCGGCGGGTTGCCGGAAACAGGGACCCGCGTCCGGGCGCAGGCTGGGCCCCGCGGAGGAGGCCAGTTGAACGGCGGCACCCAGCCCTTCGAGCCCCGCCCGGAGCCCCTGGTTGATCAGGCGATAGGCCTTTCTAAGACCCCCAAAAACGCCCACGGGGAAGACAAGAGCGTAGGTGAGTTCCTGATGGTGGAGGACGGCTCTGCCCCCCGTTGGCCTCCGGACGAAGGTCACCCCCTCTTCTTCGGCCCGCTCCATTGAGTAGAGTCCCTTGGCGGGTTCATTTCGGCCAAAGGAAACCGTTGGAAGAGCCCACTGATACAGGCGAAGAACCCCTTCCCCCGCACGAAGGGAAGCGGCGAGCCCATGATCCCGGGCCATGTTCGTGGCCCCAGGCAGTGGCCCGTCCCTCAGTACCCGCCACCGAAGGGATTCTGGAGCCGAAATGACGGAGGGAGACGGATGGTCCCGTCCCCCTCCGGCGGCCCTCGTCACTACCTCCTCAGAACTCGTAGTCGTCTCCCGGCTGAAGAATCTCAACGGCGGCTTTCAAACCCACCATTCCCCGGAAGACCTCCGGATCCTGGGCGATCAGGTCGAAGGTGTTGTAGTGGATAGGTATAACCACCCCCGGCTCGATGAATCCCACCGCCCTCGCAGCGTCCATCGGCCCCATGGTGAAGTTGTCCCCAATGGGCAGGAGGGCAACGTCCACCGTTCCCTTCAGGAGGTTCATGTCCGTAAGGAGCGCCGTGTCACCGGCATGGTAGAGGGTCTTCCCGCCAAGCTCCATCCAGAAGCCCCCCGGCATCGTTGTGAAGGCCCCTTCATCGTCTCCGGCAACCTGACCTCCGTGGAGGGCGGGAGTCATCTTCACGTATCCGAAGGGGAAGCTGAACCCGCCGCCGATATGAAGGGGGTGGGCGTTTTTCACACCCTTCGTTTGGGCGAAGCTCACGATCTCGAAGGTGGAGACCAGCGTCGCCCCGGTCCGTTTCGCGAGAGGAATGGCATCGGCGAAGTGATCGGAGTGACCGTGGGTGCAGAGAATGTAGTCTACCCCCTCGATCTCGTCGGCTTTCACGTCACTGACGGGATTCTCGTCGAACCAGGGATCGATGATGATCTTGGTTCCGTCATCGGTAATGAGCGTGAAGGTGGAGTG
>JBDRDQ010000337.1:0-7122 GCA_043820695.1 Gemmatimonadota bacterium
GACCCAGAACCTCATCCCCAGGGAGATCCTCAAGGAGGCGGAGGTCATCGTCGAGCGGGTGCGAGCCGGGGGTGAGGCCACCATCCGGGAGTACGCAATCCGCTTCGGCGAACGTGGTCCGGATCAGCCCCTCTTCATCACCCGAGAGGAGATCCGACGGCAATTCGAGGCACTCGAACCGACGGATCGTCGGCGCCTGGAACGCATCGGAGACCGCATCCGTTCGTTCGCCGTCGCCCAGCGGGACGCCCTCACGCCTCTTGTGGTAGACGTCCCGGGGGGAACGATGGGACAAAGCATCGCTCCCGTGGCGGCTGCGGGGTGCTACGCGCCCGGGGGCCGCTATCCGCTTCCTTCGTCGGTGCTGATGTCCGCCATTCCGGCCAAGGTCGCCGGGGTGGAATCCATCTGGGTGGCCAGCCCCCGACCCACTCCCATCACCCTTGCGGCGGCGGCGGTAGCCGAGGTGGATGGGATCCTCGCGGTGGGGGGAGCCCACGCCATCGCTGGGCTGGCCTTCGGCGTCGGACCGGTGCCGCCCAGCGACATCATCGTCGGTCCGGGCAATCTCTACGTTACGGCGGCCAAACAACTCCTGGCCGGGTCCGTGGCCATCGACATGTTGGCCGGCCCCTCTGAGCTGGTGGTCATCGCAGATGGAACGGCAAATCCAGCCTGGGTCGCCGCTGATCTCCTGGCGCAGGCCGAACACGATCCGGACGCTCTGCCAATTCTGATCGCCCTCGACCCGAAACTGATCCCCGAAGTCGAGGGAGAGTTGAGAGTCCAGCTCGCCGACCTCCCCACGGCGGACACGGCCCGTGCAGCCCTCCGGAAGGGCGGGGTCATCGCTTGCCCTGATGTTGAGAAAGCTGTCGAGGTATGTGATGCCATCGCCCCGGAGCACCTTCAGCTCTCGGTCGGTGACCCCGCGGAGTTGGCCTCCCGCCTCAATCACTACGGTGCGATCTTCATCGGAGAAGGGAGCGCAGAGGTGTTCGGTGACTACGGGGTGGGTCCAAACCACGTGCTCCCGACCTCGGGTACCGCACGGACCCGAGGTGGTCTCTCCGTCATGGACTTCCTCCGGGTGCGCACCTGGATCCGCCTGGACGAACCCGGGCCTTCCCCGGAGTTGGTGGAGGACTCTGCCTGGCTGGCGAGAAAGGAAGGGCTGGAAGCCCACGCTCGCGCAGCCGAATTCAGACATCGGTGCCATTCTTACTAGGACCTCGAAGGCCTAGCGCGAGTTTCGGTGACAGGACCCCTCTCGGAACACAGTTGATCCCATAACAATAGCGATACCAACAGTTTTGGGTGGGTCATTGTGCCCAAAACGTGTATATACCATGATAGAGAACCTCTAGGAACACCCATCCATGGCTTGTTTTCTAGGTATTGTCACCGTTCCTTTGAATCCGTGCATGCCACAAGTATAAGAATATGCCTGTTGACATTGAAGACAGGAAGTGGTATATACATTGTCCATGGCATCCTTGCAGAAGTACGACTCCGGCGGGCGGAAATACTGGCGCATCGTCGAGAGCTTCCGGGATCCGAAGAACGGCCGGCCGAAGATTCGTGTGGTCAAGCATATCGGCACGGTGGCCAACCTTCTCGCGCTGCTCGAGGGCCAGGAGCGGCAACTCGAGGTTTGCTCCACGTCGCACGGGGACGTGTTCAGCCTCTTGCGGGTGGCCGGGCAACTGGGGGTAGCGTCGGCCATCGATGATGCGCTGCTTCCCCACTACCAGGCTGGCGTTCCTACGCTGGGCGGGCTCACCCCCGGTCAGGCTTGTGTGTTGATCGCCATCGGTCGGGCCTGCCACCCCACGAGCAAGATGGGGTGGGCGGATTGGGCCCAGAGCACGAGCCTGCCCGAGTTACAGCATCTGCCAGTGAACAAACTGACCAGCCAGTTCTTTTGGGAGCAGATGGATCGGATTCCAACGACCGTGCTTCCTGTCATTGAGGAGAAGCTCGCAACCCGGGCACTGGAGCTGCACACTGACCCACTGGACCTGTTGCTCTACGACGCCACCAACTTCTTCACCTACATCGCCAGTGACAACGACCGGTGCGATCTTGCGCAACGAGGCAAGAACAAGCAGAAGCGCTCCGACCTGCGCCAGATCGGCCTGGCCCTGCTCGTCTCCCGGCACGGGAAGCTACCCCTGTGGCACGAGGTCTACCGGGGCAACCGGCCGGATGTCTCCGCCTTCCCGGACATCCTGACCAGCCTGCGCAAGCGGATTGCGGCGCTCGCCTCCGATGTTGGTGACGTCACGGTGGTCTACGACCGGGGTAACAATGCCTCGAAGGCCAACCAGGCCATGGTGGATGACTCGGACTTCCACTACGTGGCAGCTCTTACCCCGGCCAATCACGGCAAGCTAATCGAGCAGGCCAATGGGGTGCTTGAACCGGTCCAGGTGCGGCCCGGAGAGACGGTCAAGGCCTGGCGCACCCGGCGAAAGGTCTGGGGTGCCGAGCGCACGTGCGTGGTTTTCGTAAGCGAGCGGCTACGAGAAGGCCAGATCCGAGGGTTGCACCAGCATCTGCTGAAGCGGCAGAACCAGCTCACCAAGCTCTCCCAGACCCTGCTGAACCCACGGGCAAAGCGCCGGAAACGGGACCGGCTGGACAAGCAGATCGCCCGTATCCTCAGCGGGCAACGAATCTCCCAAGTGCTGAAGGTGGAGGTGGAGGAGCGGAAGCCAGGAAGGTACCGGCTCACGAGTTGGATTGACTCCGATGCCTACACGGAGCTTGTCGATCACCACTTCGGACGGCGCATCCTGATCACCGACCGACACGACTGGAGCACAGCGGAGATCATCCTGGCCTATCGCGGCCAGTCCGACGTTGAGGAGTCCTTCAAGATCCTCAAGAACCCCTTCCACCTCGCCCTCCGTCCCCAGCATCACTGGACCGACCAGAAGATCGAGGTGCATGCCTTCTGCTGCGTGCTTGCTTACCTCCTCGTTCGCCTCCTCCACACCCGCGTCGCGGAGCAGACTTCCTTTGGCGGCACCACAGGTCGCCTCATGGACCTCCTCGGCAAGATCCGCCGGGCCACCGTCCTGGAAAAAGTGCCCGGCAGGCCCGGCCGACCCCGGGTTCGCCAAGTCCTGGACCGCCCGGACGATCCCTTCCTCGATGACATCATCCAGGCCCTCGGCATCACACCATGACCCGTTCCCGAAGAACTCGTCGTATATACATCTGCGTAGGCCATAAATGGCGCAACCACGGGCCATTTAGTACGATTACGCCCTAATCTCCCGAAACTATGGCTAGGAAGGGTCGTGGTGATTGGACGGTGGACATTGATCCCAGAGAACTGGAGGAGACCGGGTGAGCGTCGAAGGGCCCGAGGCGGGTGGGTCATCCCAAGCATTTGAAGGGAAGTTCGCGGAGTTCCTTGGTCGTTATCCTGGCTTTTCCGGAACCGCCGCAGTGGACGGGCTCCGGGACACGGAGTTCTCCCGGTTGGACCGGCTGGGGCACGTCTACGTGGACTATACCGGTGGGGGCCTATTTGGTGAGTGCCAGGTGCGGGATCACATGGAGTTCCTCGCCAACTCGGTCCTGGGAAACCCCCATTCCACCAACCCTACCTCCGCCCTGGCTACCGAGAGGGTGGCCCGTTGCCGCAAACGAGCACTGAGATTCTTCAACGCCGACCCGGACGAGTACGTCCTGATTTTCACCTCCAATGCCAGTGGAGCGTTGAAGTTGGTAGGGGAATCCTATCCATTCGCCGATGGAGACCGGTTCCTTCTGACCTTTGACAATCACAATTCGGTCGTGGGCATCCGGGCCTTCGATCGGGTCAAGGGGGCCTCTACCCAATATGTACCGGTAGAGCCGCCCGACCTGAGGGTGTCCGAGTCAACGCTGGATGCGTTTCTACGGGGGAGCCCAAAGAGCCGAAACAAGCTCTTCGCCTTTCCGGCTCAGTCAAACTTCTCAGGCGTTCAGCATCCCCTGGAATGGATCGGCCGGGCTCAGGAGCTCGGCTGGGACGTTCTCCTGGATGCTGCAGCCTATGTGCCCACCAACCGGCTGGACCTCCAGCGTTGGCACCCCGACTACATCACCCTCTCCTTCTACAAGATGTTCGGATATCCGACCGGCGTCGGCGCCCTCCTTGCCCGGCGTTCGGCCCTGAGGAAGCTCCATCGCCCCTGGTTTGCCGGTGGAACCATTTCCTGGGCATCGGTCCTGGCGGAAAGCCACACGCTCTCTCGTGGGTCTGAGGGGTTCGAGGACGGCACGTTGAACTACACCAGCTTGCCAGCTGTGGAAATCGGTCTGGATTTCCTGGATTCGGTGGGTGTGGAGGTCGTCCATTCCCGGGTGAACGCGCTGACTGGATGGCTCATGGACGAGCTATTGGCCCTCCGCCACCCCAACGGGGAACGTCTGGCCCGCATCTACGGCCCCATCGACATGGAATCCCGAGGCGGCACAGTGGCGCTCAACCTTTACGACTCCCAGGGGACTCCCGTGAACCACCGGATGGTGGAGGAGAAGGCCAATTCCTGGAGGATCTCTCTCCGGACCGGGTGTTTCTGCAACCCGGGAGCCGGGGAGTTGGCCATGGGGCTGGAAAGGGACGAGATCGTGGGCTGCCTGGCACAGTCGGGGAACCGGATGACCGTGGATCAGTTCCAGCAATGCATCGACGACAAGAGCACCGGGGCCGTTCGAATCTCCTTCGGTATCGCCTCAACCTTCCAGGACGCGTTCACCGTGTATCGGTTCTTCCGGGAGTTCATGGAAGAGTAGATTGGGATCAGGATTGGGTCACTTTTCCACCCGGACACGCGCCCAGTCCCAGCCCTCCATGCCCCTCTCATTCACCGCCTTCACGGAAATGACGGTGCCGGCTGGGAGATTCTCCAGGGTCACTCCTGCCTGAGCCACCTCCAACACGGTCCCCAGAGGATCGTCTTCAGTGCCAAAGGCCACCTGGTAACCGGTTACATCGGCCTCCAGGGCTGGCGTCCAGGAGACCTCGATCACGTCTCCCTGCCATCTCGCTTCAAGACCCCCTAGCCTGGAAGGAACGGAAGCCAGGAGCATGATGGAAGCCGTGCTGATCCTTGCGACCTCCGTCACCAACTTGTGGTTGATGGTCTCCAACACGTCATGGGACTGGTGGTAGTGGGGGCTGGCCAGGATGGGATAGGATCCGATGCCCCCCACAATGTCTCCGTACGCGTCGTAGTACGCCGCTGCATCGGTGCTCTTGTAGTACTCCGCGTCGTAGGTGACCATCTCCGAGAAGAGTATGGCGGCTCCGTGCTGAAGGTCCCGGATTCCAGCGTTCGAGTAACGGATGGTGTTGTCCAGCCTATGATCTTCCGCAAAACCCACCATGTCGTTATTCAGCGCGCCAACCAGCTTCGTTCCGGACTCCACCGCCCGACGGACGTATTCCCGGCTTCCGAGCAGGCCCGACTCCTCTCCTGTGAAGAGGGCGATTTCAATGGTGGCGGGCATAGGGGTGTGGGCCAAAACCCTGGCCATCTCCAATAGCCCCACCGTGGCGGAAGTGTTGTCGTCGGCGCCGGGGCTTCGGCTGTTGGAGTCGAAGTGAGCGCTCACGGCGTAAACCACGTCGGGGCTCACCGTCCCTGGGATCCTGGCGACAACGTTGGCCGACTGGACGCCTCTGGCATCGAACCACTGGAGCTCCGGTTCGAAACCGAATTCCCGCAACTTTCCAGCGATGTAGTCGATGGCGGAGCGGTTCCCCGGCTGGGTCACATTCTTCGACCCGAACTGGAACATGGCCTCTTCGTAATCGAAGATCCGGGTAAGGGAGATCTGGTCCACCACCTCTCGGATTTCGCCGGACACAGGCCCGTACATCACATTGGCCTGGGCCCTGAGTTCCCGCTCGGCTTCCAGGTTGGTTCGGATCCGAACCAGAAGCTCCTCCCGGGTCACCCTCCGGGTGAGATCCATGAGGTAGATCCCCCGGTCAGGTGACACGGTGTTCCCGTCCCGCTCAGCCACCAGGAGGAGCTTGGTGCCATCCGGGCTTGGCGCCCACTCATACTCCGGGGCCACGGTCCGGACGGTATTGTTCCGGAACAGCCAGATCTTCTCCCCGGTCCGGAGGTCATAGAGATGGGATCGGCGGTGCCTTCCCTCGCCCTTCATGGCCAATAGGCGACCATCGGCCAGAATGGTGGGATAGAGATCGTGCTGGATCTCCCGGGTCACCTGCCTGACCTCCCTTTCATCGAGGGACCCCACGAGGGGGACCAGGAATAGCTCCCAGTCTTCTCTGGGGAGGGCCTGGACCACGGCGAAATCACCCCCTGGTGCAAGGGCCAGGCCCGACTGAAGCGGGCACCCAGTGCAGGATCGGGTGGCCGACATGGAGACCTCGAACGGGAACTCCGCAAGCACCGTTTCGGTGACTCCGCCCGGAGTCAGCGAAAGTGCTTTGAGCACGCCCCCCTCGCTGCCCGCTTCCAAGTAGGCAAGGCTGCCATGGTTGGCGGAAAGGACAGGGAGAGAGCCCTGAAAGGCGTCCACCTTCCCTGTAGCCAGCTCCAGGAGGTGGAAGCTGCCCCGGCCCGCCCCGTACACCAGGTGGGTCCCGGAGCCGACGAAGAAGGGATCCGTGATCTGACCTGCCTCCTCCGTGATCCTGGTGGCTGACCCGTCATCCTCGACCCGAAAAATGTCGGAACCGCCCCCCTCCACCAATGAACCTCCAACCAGATAGAGGGCGTTTCCGGGACCAAAAAAAACCGAAGACACGGCTAGCTCCAGAGGCTGAAGCAGTCGCTCCTCACCCGACACCAGGTTCAGAACCGTAACGAGGGTATTCCGAACGTTCAGCCGCTCCATCTCCGTCCGGAGCTGCATCCGCGCGGCTCGGTCCGTCCCCCCGAACTCCTCTTCAATCCTCGCTCTGGCCTCCCGGAGGGCCGGTGTCTCAGGCACCGTGAGGAACGCCACGCCGTCCCCGGTAGGTGAGAACATCAGACCGGCGCCGGGAACAGAACGGAGCTCCCCGATCCCATCCCCCGTCACCGCCAGGACGTGAGTCCGCATGTCCGGGCCCTCGCCGGATTCGTAGGCCCCGTACCGCCC
>JBDRDQ010000338.1:0-10504 GCA_043820695.1 Gemmatimonadota bacterium
GTCGGAGGCTGGATGGAGATGCCGGTTTGGGTCTATCCGAGTCCTGAAACCCAGGGCTTCAGCGCCTTCGACTGCACAAAGGCCATCGGGGCGGGGTTGACCTTCCGTCCCTTGGCCGAGACCGCGAGGGAAACGCTGGACTGGTGGAAATCCTTGCCCGAAGAGGAAAGAGGCCTCAGAACAGGGATCGAGCCGGCGAAGGAAGCCGCCATCCTGGAGGCATGGCACGCTCGGACCGGGTCCTAGGGACGGATT
Source organism: Gemmatimonadota bacterium (assembly GCA_043820695.1). GTDB lineage: Bacteria > Gemmatimonadota > Gemmatimonadetes > Longimicrobiales > Gaopeijiaceae > JABDNZ01. The sequence continues at coordinate 256 of JBDRDQ010000338.1, forward strand.
TCCATTCCCCCTCCCGGGGCCTATACTAAGCCCGGTCCAATCACTGTGGCTCCGGGGAGAACGTCATTATGAGCCTGGAAGACATTCAGGCTGTCATTGATAGTGCCAAAGCCCGAGGCATCGATCATCTCGAGGGTTTCATTCGCCTGAAAGCGCCGGGCATGTCCGAGCCCAAGGTCAAAGAAGCCGCCGAAGTCGCCGTCGAGATCATCGAGTCCGTGCCCATATTCCTGGCCAGGGCCTCCCAGGAAGCCAGGAGCCGGAGGATGGTCCGCACCGTCCAGCCGGTGTTGGATCATGCGGAGCGCTATTTTCTCCGCCCGGTGGATCTGATTCCCGAAATGACCTTGGGCTTGGCGGGCTTACTGGATGACACCTACCTGGTGCTGCGAATCCTCCAGAACCTGGATCGGGGCCCGGAACCCTTCCTCGACTGGGATCTGGAGTTCCCGTTGGTCTTCCTCAGAGGACTTGTGGGCAAGGAGATCGGATCCCAACTGGATGCGATCTCGGTGGCGGCCATGCAAGAGACTTCCCAGCTAATGGCCATGGCCTGGGAACAGGCTTCTCACGACGCCTGACCACCTCCCCCTACCACCGTCCCCCTCCACCCCTCAGATACGCGTCCACGATCTGAACGAACTCCACGTTCGAAAGATCCTCCCCTGGCCGCCAGGGGCTTGAACCGATCCAGCAGTGGGGTTTCTTCCGCCCATATTCGAAGGTGGCGGCGGGGCTGGGATCGGTGAGCTTCTCCAGGGCTTCCTCCATCAGCTCAACGGCATTGTTCAGGTAGTAGGAATCCATATCCCCCACCGTTACGTGGATTTTTCCTGCCAAGCTCCGGCCCACGGTCGCCCAGTTCTCAACCAAGTGGTTGGTCAGGTCCCAATTCTCCCGCCAATATCCTGCTACCTGATGATCGATCTCCCCCGTGACCCGGTCCCAGATGGGCGCAGCGTAACCGTCCGCCCCCACGGGGCTGAATAGGGCCTCCCAAATGGCCCATTGTCCTCCGGATCGGCCGTTGGGGCCCACGGCCTGCTCGTAGCTGTTCTCCTGTCGGATCGTGGACACCACGTTCCCGTCCGTCCGCCGGGCATTGGGACGCTCCGCCTTGACCCACTCATCTCCCCAGGTGTAGGCGTTCTCATCCCCATAGATGTCCACGATCTGGTAGTAGTGGAAGTCCACGGGGTCGGGACACCAACCCCAAGCCCCCCCGAACTCCTCGGGGTTGAAGATCTGGATGGCCAGGGCCTCCCATCCGCCCGTCGATCCCCCGGCCAGGATCCTTGCCCAGGGCTCCGGGACCATGCGGAACTCGTTCTCCAGGAAGGGGATGAGCTCCTCGACGAACGCGTCACCGTAAGGACCCACGTTCACCGAGTTGACGGAGTGGCCGGTGTCATAGAAGGGGTTGGCATCCCGGACGGTGACAAGGATCACCTTGGGGCTCTCCGGGGATCTCCAGAACTGGGAAAACCCTTCACTCCTTCCCCGCCCGGAACCCGGATCGTCCGAATACCCGAAGGGTGCTCCTCGTCCCGGAAAGTGCCCCGTGAGATAAAGGACCGGATAGCGCCGGTCCGGGGTGGTCCAGTAGTCGGATGGGAGGAGGATGTTGGCGCCGATGTACATGTCCCGGCCCCAGAACACCGAAAGGGATTCGCTCCGGATCTTGACGAATCGCACCAGATCTCCCTGGTCCGGAGGGTTCCCTTGCTGGAGGGATCCCCCATCCGGGACCGCGTCGATCGGTGGAATCACCTGGTCGATCAGGAAACGGAGAGTCTCCCCCCGAGCGGGGTCGATACTGACCTGTTGGGGCTCACTCATTGCATTCCCCGGAGCCCGCCATGGGCTTTGGCCGGCCCCGGAATTCAGGTGCATCTCCAGGACCTGTCCGTCGGACCGATGGAAGGTGGTAAAGACGTTCAGGAAGGCCTGGGCCGTGTATTCTCCCGCCGGGAGTTTATGTACGGATCTCAGAGGATACCCCACCACGCCCTCCCCACCCGGGTTCAGAACCACCTGGCCCCCCCCGGTCAGTCCCCGGACTTCCACGCCCCAGAAGGGGACTCCACCCACGCCGGTCTGGAGTCGAAGTTCCCGTTCCCCATTTCGGCTGAAGACGACGTAGGCTCGGCCGGTGACGGGAACATCCAGCCCCATTGCGGCGATCTCATCCGCTGCCGATTGGGTCAGCTCGATGGCGAAGGAAAGGGAATCGGATATCGTTCCGGGTTCCGCACAACCGGCGGCGACGCTGGTGAGGGCGAGAAAGGGGAGGAATCGCTTCATCGGGGATCCGGTCCTTTCATGGGGGGGAGGATTGGACTAAGGGAGTCGCGCCGCCGGATTCCCCCTTTCAACGGGCCTTCCAGGCCGCCAGGATCTCCGCCTCCCGCTCGGGCGTCAGGGGAAAGCGGGCGTTCAGGCGCCGCTCTTCTGGGCCGGCATCCGAGTACCACCACTCCCGGAAATCGAAATGGGTCCGGGCAAGGGGGCGGTGATTGAGGCCGTGGGCCAGAGCCTTGTCGATGTTGATGCTCGTGTAGCCCAACTCCGTCCCCACGGGCACGGTCCATGGGACCAGGTATGTGAGACCTTGGTCCCGGAGGAATGCGTAGTCGTCCACCCAGGTCCAGGTGACGGAGGCGCCGGTACAGAAGCGGAGTCCGTGAAGGAACTCCGCCATCGTGAGGGGTGAGGCCGGCCCGGCCACATTGAAAACTCCGCCGGTTCGGGACTCGGCCAGGTCCAGCATGAACTCCGCCAGGTCCCGCACGTCCAGAAGCATGACCTGGTCCGTCGGTTTCCCCATGGCCAGGACTTCACCGCCCCTGTCCATTCGCTCGACCCAGTACCCGTGGCGGTTCGCCCGCTCCCCCGGGCCGGTGAAGTGCTGGGGGCGGACGACCACGGCCCTGTCTCCGAAGGCCTTTTGCACCTCCATCTCCCCGAGGGTTTTCATCACGCCGTAGGCCGCGCTCCCATTCTCCCCGTTGGACTCGTCCACCGTCATCGGCTGGACCGACTCGTCGATGTCTGTGGTAAGGTACGGCCAGTATACGCCGGTGGATGAAACGAAGGCGTAGCTTCCCGCCGCGTCCTTCAAGAGTTGGGCCGCGTCCCGGGCCCACTCCCACTGGGACGTGGAGTTGTCCAGAACCACGTCCCACTCACGCCCCTTCAGTTGTTCGTAGTCCGGCGCGGCACGGTCCCCGATGAGGTGCTCGACCCCCTGGAAATCCTCCGGATGGACCGAAGGCTGGGTCCGGCCCCGGGTGAAGATCGTCACCTCGTGCCCCCGTGCCAGTGCCTCATGGACCTGATGTGGGCCGAGGAGGCTGGTACCCCCCAGAATCAGGATGTTGAGAGACTGGGACTGAGGCCTGTCCCTGCCCAGGGTCGAGCCAGGGGAGGGGGAGGGCTGATAGAGGGCTCCCACTTCCGACGGCCTCCCTGCTCCCAGGGCCAAGGCGCCCCCGGCGGCCGCCGAGGTTCGAATGAAATCCCGTCGGGTGGTGGACATCGGCACCTCCGGTCTGGCGGAAAAAGAGGAGTCTTCTCAGGGATAGAGGCGCAGGCGCTGCCAACCTCCCTCATCCCGGGTGAATTTGATTCGGTCGTGAAGGCGGCTGGCTCGACCCTGCCAAAACTCTATGGAGCTGGGGTCTAAGCGGTACCCGCCCCAGAAGGGTGGGAGTGGAACCTCTCCCCCCTTGAACTCAGCCTCGTACTTTTGGACCCGTTCTTCCAGTTCCTGACGGATCGCCAGGGGTTCACTCTGCGTTGACGCCCAGGCTCCGATCTGGCTACCCCGGGGACGGGAGCGGAAGTAGGCCTCAGACTCCTCTCTGGCGATCCGCTGGACGGAGCCCTCCATCCGGATCTGCCTTTGAAGAATGGCCCAATGAAACATCAGGGTGGCTTCAGGATTTGCCTCGAGTTCATCCGCCTTCCTGCTTCCATAGTTGGTGAAGAACACGAACCCTCGTTCGTCGTATCCCTTGAGAAGCACCATCCGGACAGAGGGCTTCCCGTGGGGCGTGGCGGTACCCAATGCCATGGATTCCGGGAGATAAACCCCTGAACCGATCGCATCCTGGAACCATGTGTGGAACAGGACCAAGGGATCGTCTCCGGCTCCCTCTTCGGAGAGACCTCCGAAAACGCCCTTTCCAGCTGTGAAGAAGGCACGAATTGTGGACCAGAAGGCCATCCTTTGGGAACCTCCATCGAGAAGTGTGTGCCGGCCTGCCTCCCAAGCTCGGCAAGATCCGACCTCCACGAAACCCGGGCAAGAGAAGTCTGGCGTATTGCGCCATTGCCCTCACCCACCGACGTTCCCCCTGGTTGATGACTTTTTGGAAGATTCTTCCGGCGGGTCAGGTCCGCCACGCCTCAATCGGAGGGCTCAATGGTTCGCAACGCAGTCGTTCGTTTTCTGGTCTTCGGTCTTGTGATGATTCCTCTCACCACATGTGGCTCCAACGCCGGCAATGCCGGAGCAGCTCTTTCTGAAGATGAGCTTCTGGCCCAGGCCCGGGCCATCCATGAGGCCGCCATCACGATGGACACACACGTGGATATCGGGGGGAACTACGGTACGCCGGAGGTGGATCCCTGTGCCGGCACCAACTCCAAAGTGGACATCCCCAAAATGGTCGCCGGGGGCATGGATCTGGCGTTCATGGCAGCTTATGTGGGTCAAGGCCCCAGGACTTCCGAAGGCCATGAGGCGGCCAAAGAATCGGCCCTGAATAAGATCGCCGCCATCCACAGGGTGGCCGAGGAGATGTGTCCGGACCAGGTGGAGATCGCCTACTCCCCGGATGATGTGGAGCGGATTCACGCCACTGGAAAAAGGATGTTCGCCATCGGGATCGAGAATGGTTATCCCATCGGGAACGACTTTTCCCTGGTTCAGCGTTACTACGACCTGGGAGCCCGGTACATCACCCTCACCCACAACGGAAACAACGAGATCGCCGACTCCACCAACCCCAGGGAGGGTGAGGGAGAAGAACATGGCGGTCTCTCGGATTTCGGGCGGGAAGTGGTAAAGGAGATGAACCGGTTGGGGATCTTTGTCGACGTGTCCCACGCCTCCAAGAAGACGATGATGCAGGCCATCGAGCTGTCCGCGGCTCCCATCATGGCTTCCCACTCAGGAGCCAGTGGGCTTGCGGACGTCTCCCGGAATCTGGATGACGAGCAGCTCCTGGCCCTGAAGGCGAACGGTGGAGTGATTCAGATCGTGGCCCTGGGTAGCTTTATCCAGGTTGATCCCCCCGAACGGGGGGAGGCCATGCGGGCTCTCCAGGAAGAGCTTGGCATGATGGATAGACGAGCGCTTCGATCAATGACGGAGGAAGAGCGGGCGGATTACCAGGCCCGGATCGAGCCGCTGATGCCCCAGTTCGAGGCCCGCATAGCGGAGATCGACGCCCAGTGGCCCCAGCCCAGTGTCAAGACCATGGTGGATCATGTCGACTACGTCGTCGCCCTCATCGGGATCGACCATGTCGGTATCGGCACGGACTTCGACGGAGGTGGGGGGGTCCCGGGCTTCAACGATGCCAGCGAGGCTTTGAACGTTACCGTGGAGTTGGTGCGGCGCGGTTACACCGAAGAGGATATCAGGAAGATCTGGGGCGGGAACCTGCTGCGGGCCTGGCGGGAGGTGGAACGGGTCGCCGCGGAAATGCAGGGTTAGTCGGCGGGTTTACGGCACCATATAGAACCGAACCTGGTCATTGGTCTTCACGATCATGGCCTGGTTTGCCATTCTTGCCAACTTGTCCACCAGCACGGCACTGAGGTCCGGTTTGGGGCGGACCCGAAGCTCTCCCATCTCGACTCCCCACGGAGAGGCCCCCGGGCTCAACCCGACCCAGCGGTAATCGGCCAAATCCGTGGCGAAGGAGAAGCCTCCCGGGAGGTAGGGCACGAGGTCCGGCGAGACACCGCCCCATTCTGAGTTTAAGGGCCGTGTTCCGCCATCCATGATGTACTGGGAATAGGCTACCTGGACGGCATGGACGTCCCCGAGGATGTCAGCCGCCTGGGCCCCGTAAATGGCCTCCCGGAGCCTCGGGAGGGCGATGGCCGCGAGGATCGCAATAAGGACCATGACGGTCAGGAGTTCGATCAGGGTGAACCCCTGAGGGGAGTGACATCTTCTGGTTCTCATCAGCCCTCCGGGAAGGGAGGGAGAAGGGCTTCGAAGGCAGCGCGGAAGGGTTCCATGTCATCTCCTGACCGGAATTCCACCCTGGTCCCTTCCTCCTCGGCAATAAGCGTGTATCCGTCGGAGTCTCGAGTGTAGGTCAACCCCTCTTCGTTCATCCCTATGGTTTCCAGGTCGGGCGGGTACCCGCCCGAGTCCTTGGCCTCCGCATCCAGGGCCAGGGCCGTCACGTAGATCATCTCTCGGAGATTCGTCTGCCTCATGTCGGAGTAGACCTCATCGCCGAGGGATGCCTCGTAGATATTCAACGCCAGGAGGGCGGCCAGGACCAGGAGAAGGCCCACGAGAAGAAAGGGTCGAGCCGTCTAAAACCTCAGATTAGCGCCGGGTCCCTCTGCAAACAAATACCGGAGGAGGTGGAGGCGGTTTGGGAACGACCGTCCCGAGGGAGAAAACGGCTCAGGCTCAGGCGAAATTTCGCGGATCGAGGCGGCTGAGGCCAAGATCCCCGGCCATTCGAAGGGCGGTCCGGTACTCGGAGGGCTCCAAGGGTCGGTTCAACTCCGGCCGGTAGGTAGCTCCCACCTTCCCGCCGGGTCGGTACTGGCCCATGACATTCACGTAGCTCTCGGGCCCCAGCTCCTGGACGATCCAGGTCAGAATGGACTTGGTCTCCTCCGGGAGGCCCGGCATGACGAGGTGTCGGATCAGGACCCCCCTCCGAGCCAACCCGTTGGCGTCGATATCCATGAAACCAACTTGCCTTTGCATTTCCAGCAAGGCCGCTTTGGCCACCGCAGGATAATCCTCCGCCTTCAGATACCGCCCGCAAAGGTCGGGGCTGAAGAGTTTCAGGTCCGGCATGTATATGTCCACAACTCCGTCCAGGAGCCGCAAGCTTTCCACGGAATCATAGGCGCTGGTGTTGTAGACGAGGGGAAGGCGAAGGCCCTGCTCGACGGCGACGAGAAGCCCCTCCAGGAGTTGGGGGACCACGTGCTCCGGAGTCACGAAGTTGATGTTATGGCAACCCCGGCGTTGGAGAGAGAGCATGAGGCCGGCCAGAAGCTGGGGCGGCATTCCTTCCGAGGGGGGGCGGATGCCCTGGCTGATGTCGTAGTTCTGGCAGAAAACACACCTCAGGTTGCAGTGGCCGAAGAAGATTGTCCCCGACCCGTTCCACCCCCTGAGACAGTCTTCCTCCCCCAGGTGGGGAAAGGCGCTGGTCACCACGGCGTATCGTCCGGTCTTGCAGGCGGACCATCGGTCTTCGAGACGGTTCACGCCACAGTCCCGGGGGCAACCCCGGCAGAAGGACAGGCTCGCCACCGCCCTATCCACTCTGGAGCTGAGCTCTTCCATGCCCAGGCGGAGGTAGGCGGGCGTGAAATCGGACGGGCCGCCAAAGGGAGTCATGTCACCGGAAATCAGCCAGCCGTACCGGCTGGCGCCGGGGTCCCCAGCTCCCGGGTTGGGGTTCGAAGAGGCCAGGCAAAGTGGTCCCGCAAGATTCGCACGCTCCATTCCGGTTCAGCTTCCAATCAGACAGGACGTACCAGTTCCGACCGATCAGTAAGTGGCCGCATTCCGAGCAATAGGTGCTTTCCCCCGACTCGTCATGGACGTTGCCGGTATAGGCGAAACGGACACCATTTTCCCCCGCGATGGCTCTGGCCCGGGTCAGCGTGGCCGCCGGGGTGGCAGGGACATCCTGGAGCTTCCAGTCCGGGTGGAAGGCAGTGAAATGCATGGGCACATCAGGGCCCAGATTCTCCACGACCCACCCGGTCATCTCATCTATTTCTCTCTCCGAGTCGTTCCATCCTGGGATCAGTAGAGTCGTCAACTCCACCCAGACGTCCGTCTCATTGCAGACGTACCTGAGCGTATCCTTCACCGGCTCCAGATGGCCGGCGGCGAGTCTGCGGTAGAAATCTTCGGAAAAAGCCTTTAGGTCGATGTTTGCCGCATCCATGTGCCGGTAGAACTCCTCCCGTGGCTCCGGGCATACATACCCGGCGGTGACGGCAACGGAGAGAATTCCCTCTTCCCGGCAGGCCTGAGCCACGTCCACGGCGTACTCATGGAAGATGACGGGGTCGTTGTAGGTGAAGGCGACGCTCCGGCAGCCCAGACGTTTCGCGGCGCGGGCGATGGTCTCGGGGGATGCTTGGTCCATGAGCCGGTCCATCTCCCTGCTCTTGGAGATGTCCCAATTCTGACAGAATTTGCAGGCCAGGTTGCACCCGGCGGTGCCGAAGGAAAGGACGGGGGTCCCGGGAAGGAAGTGGTTGAGCGGTTTCTTTTCGATGGGGTCCACGCAGAAACCGGAAGACTTCCCGTAGGTGGTGAGGACCATCCTCCCCCTTTGGTGTGCTCGGACGAAGCACATCCCACGCTGTCCCTCCCGAGGCCGGCATAGGCGCGGGCAGACGTCACACTGGATTCGTCCATCGTCCAGAGCATGCCAATAACGGCCCGGCTTTCCTTCCTCGCCGGTCATTTCATCCATCCGCCTGGGAACGGGCTCACTGTTCCACCAGGATTCTGGGCAGGGACGGATTCACGTGCATCAAGAGGTCATACACAGACACCCCAAGGGTCTGGGCCATGGTGTTTGGCTCCAGCAGGGGATGGTCCGGGCCCATGAGGGTCACCACGTCTCCCACCCGGACCGAGAGGTGATCTCCCACCTTCACGATGCAGTGGCTGGCACTCACGCCCCCGATGACGGGGAACAGATTGTCCTTGATGAGGACCTGGGCCCCCTTTACAGCTTCCCGGGGATACCCGTCGGCGTGACCAATCGGGAGGGTCGCGACCCAAGTGGGGCGGTCGGCCACCCATGGACGGCCATACCCAACCCCGTCCCCCGCCTCCAGGTAGGACACCCGGACTACCCGGGCCCTCAGGCGTAAGGCGGACCGGAGGGTGGCCATTTCCCGCTCGCGTTCCGGCTCACTCGGGTACGAGCCGAAGAGAGCGATTCCGGGTCGTACCAGGTCGAGGTGTCCTTCCGGAAAGTGGAAGACTCCGTTGGAAGACGCGGCGTGGAGACGGCCGGTCTCTACACCTGCGGCCCGGGCTTCCTGGACCAAATCCAGGAAGCGGCGCAGCTGTTCGGGATCGAAGGATCGGTCCTCCCCCAGCTCCGTGAAGGTACCGTGGACCTGGATTTCCGGGAGGCTACTGAGTTCGACCATCCAGGGCAGCGCGTTCCGATAGGACATCCCCATTCGGCCCATTCCCGAATCCAAGTAGAAATGGACACCCATCGTTCGGCCGAAAGCTCGGGCAAGAGGGACGATTCGTTCCGCCACGTCCGGGGTGAAGGCGGCGAACTCCACCCAGGCCTCGGCCAACTCCGGACCCTGTTCCGGTGAGAACATCCCCATGAGAAGGATGGGCTTCTGGACGCCGGCCGCCCTCAGCGTAAGTGCTTCCTCCCCTTTCACCACTGCAAAACCCAGAATCCGCGGATCAGTCTGAAGAAGGCGCCCCACGGTCCCGAGGTCGAGGCCGTAGCCGTTGTTCTTCACTACCGCCAGAATCGGCCGGTTCCGTGAAAGTCTGTGAACCTCCCCCACCGCCTCGGCGAGGTGCTTGGGGATGACCTCCACCCAGGGGTCGAACCGGCCGGAAAGGTGAGAGGGAATTTCTTGGTTCGAGGGTGCGTCGAAGAAAGGAAGCCCTCGCTTTTCCGTCCCTCCGAGGGCTCCAGGGCTGGCGGCAAGGGCTACGGAACCGAGGAAGGCACGCCGTGAGATGGTCATCTAGGACCTCCGGTTTCCTCCCCAACCTCCTCTTCCTCCTCCTCCTTTTCCGGCCCCCTCCTGATGTCCTCCATCTCTTTTCTGGCCCGTTCCAGAGCATCAGCCATCTTCCTCAGCACTTCCGGGCCAGCCTCCCATGCGAAGGCTCCCTCGAAGGTGGATTGGGCGAGGCGTGAAAACGCCGCTGACAGGTCCCTGCTGTCCTTTCCCAGGAAGCGGTCGGCGAAAGAGCTGATTCGCTCGGAGATTTCGTCCACTACGTCACCGTGGTCATCGA
>JBDRDQ010000339.1:0-10585 GCA_043820695.1 Gemmatimonadota bacterium
GTTTCCCAGGAGTGAGTCGGCCGAATCTCGCTGACCCTCCCTCCACCCCTTGTGTTGACGTGAAGGTGACCCCTTATGGCCTCCCCGGCTCGATAAGTCCGGTCAGGGCGGTCGATCTCCAACGCGAGTGAAACTCCCATGGTTGTGCTCCTGCAGAGGCCCTGGAATCAAGATGCCCCGAAGAATACCACTGGGGAGTCTGTGGGCGATAGCGCCGGCCGCCCCCCCCCTTGTTAGCCAATCTCCCATGGCCTATTTCTTTAACGCCACACAGAGAAAGGCCTCACGAACCCGCCCGCAAAGGGAAAAGTTGACCTCGCGTTTGTGGCAAGGCCCGCAACCTCAAGCTGGGAGTTCACAGATGAACCGGCTCATGACCGCCCTGCCGTTGGCCCTTTTCGTCGCTGCCTGTTCCGGGGGCATGTCCGGGGGCGCTGCCCCGGAGCCACCGCCACCTCCGGAGCTCGATCCGGTGGGCACCTATGACTGCATGGTCACTGCGGAGGGGATGGACATCGGCGTCACCCTCACAATTGAAGGGACTTCTGGCGCCTACACAGGATCCGTCAACAGCGATATGGGACCCGGGCAGGTCACGGACATCTTGGTCGACGGCAACCAGATGACCTTCGTCGTGGATACCGGGGATATGGCGGTTTTCTTTGCGGTGGTCTTCGACGGAGACACATTCGCGGGTGATTTCGACGCCGGCGGCATGGGAGGCTACATCTCCGGCAAAAAGCGCTAACCGACTGCCGGGCCGACCCTCAGGATCCGGTCGGGCCGGGCGGAGTGAGGGCGGGGGCTATCTTTGCCTCTCCGTCCTCGCTCGGCTTCCCACCAGAGCCAGCACCTCGTCCACCTCCTTCGGGACATGGGCTGAGAGGACGACGGGTCCGGCATCCGTCACCAAAATGGTGTCCTCGATACGGATATGGAGATTCTCCTCAGGGATGTCGATGATGGGCTCCACCGCGATGACCATTCCCGACTGAAGGGGAAGATCGTAGTCGCCCACGTCGTGGACGCTCATGCCGACGAAGTGTCCGGCTCCGCCAGGGAACTGGTTGGGGAACCCCCACCTTTCGAATATTTCAGCGGCGATGGCCTGGGTTTCCCTTCGTGTGACACCGGGCTTCATGACGGCAATGATGGCCTTCTCAGCCTCCAGGACACACCGATAGGCCCTTTCCTGCAGCTCGGTAAACTCTCCTGACACCGGCCAGGTTCGGGTGATATCCATCGTCAGGTACCCCATGGACGCCCCGTAATCCATGACAACGAGATCCCCGTGCTGGAGTTGTCTGCCATTGTCCTGGTAGTGCCAAATATTGCCGTTCGGCCCGGAGCCGACGATGGCCGGATACCCCGCACCTTCGGCTCCTTGCTGAAGCATGACGTAGGTGGCTTCCGCTTCGATCTCATACTCCCACCCTCCTACCCGGGTCACCTCGATGGCCCGAAGATGGGCCTCGGCGCTGACCCACCCATTCCGCCGCAAGGCCTCGACTTCTCGTGGGCTCTTGATCATTCGGAGTGGATCGATATACGGGGTGATGTCCTTAAGTTCGTAGTAGGGAGAGAGGTCACGGAGGGCGCCCGCCCTCCAGGCATCCTCCGTAGGATGGGAGCCGAATGGATTGGCCATTCTCCGGGCTGTGAAGATGGCCACGTCGGTACGGGACTGGTCCACTTCGGTGCTTTCGGAGAGCCGAACGTAGAGGGTCTGGGGACCGCCGGTGCGGGCTCGAGCGAGGAACTCATGGAGGTATGTCAGAGGGTGGACAGCCGAAAATCCGTGGGCTTCTGCAGCGCCTTCTTGATAGAGCAGGTTCCACCCGTCCCGGCTGGCCTCCCTCTCGGTCTGAGCCGGTAGGAAGAGGAATGCCCCGCAGCTTGCGGCGTCCAGGGCCAGAATGGCATTCAGGTTTTCGTTACCGGTGAAGTAGAAGAAATCGTTGTCCTGACGGAATCGCACTCCCGCAGGTACCTCGGTTTTTCCGAACATCAGGATGAGATCCTGATGCCCGACCGACTCGCAAAGAGCCTGCCGGCGGTTGGCGAACTCTTCGGGGGGGTAAGTTACTCTCTGGGCTGCCGACTCCGAGGCCAGGAATGAAAGGGAGAGGAGGACCAGCTGGACGTGTTGGCCTTTGACGGTCATGAGTTCCGCTCCTAGCTGCGCCTTTTCAGTTGTCACCTCCCCAACCAGCCCACACATCCGCCGCCAGGCAAGATGTTTGGGCGAGTCTGGTGCTTTCTATCCACCTACCCTTTGCACTCGTTCGAACTCGGCAATGGCGTTCACGTAATTGATGATGGAGCGTAGCTCGGAAAGACGGGCCGACCGGAGATTGTCCTGGGCCTGCGTGACTTCGTAGTTGGTGGACGCGCCTACGTTGAATCGGGTCTGCTCGATCTCTGCACTACGCTCTGCCACCTCCCGGCTCCGCTGCGCCGCCTGCCATTGGAGATACGTGTCGTTTACGTTGAGGCCCGCGTCGGTGACCTGAGTTACGATGGAGAGTTCCTGATTCCTGAGGGCGAGTTCGGTCTGCTTCAGCTGCAGGCGGGCTCTCTCCAGGTTGGCCCTGGCCCCTTGATTCCCGATGGGATAGGAAAAGTTCAGGGAAAGATTCCACGTTGGAGTGTCACGATCCAGAATGGACTGAATGCCATCCTGATAGCCTCCCGGCGCAATAAGAACCGGGTCGCCCCCCAATTGGTCCCTTTGATATTCATCACCCCCGACACCAGAGACCGAGTAGCTTGCGGAGAGGTTCAAGCTGGGCTTGAGGTTGTCCTGGGTCACCTCCAGGTTCAGCTCCGAGATCTCTTGCTGCTGCAGTTGTTGACGGATATCGGTACGCTGAACTAGGGCTCTCTCGATGGCCCCCTGGATATCGACGGTCACTTCCTCAAGGACCGGCAGAGACACCGGGTTCAGAGTCTGAAAGAGGAGCGGATCGTCAGCCCCGCCCAGGAGCAGCCTCTTGAAGTTCAGTTCTTGGTTTCTCCACTGAACCTCGGCGTTCAGAAGGGACTGCTCGGCGCTGGCCACCTGGGACTCTGCCTGGACCACCTGAAGCTCCGACATGGTTCCCAACTGAACCCGAATCCGGTTCTGAGCCAGGAGCTCCTGGGCTTGCGCAAGACTGCTCCTCTGAATCTCGATCTGTTCGATGGCGGAGCGGAGACTCCAGTAGCCCACCCTCACCTGGTTTGTGAGGTTTTCGACCTGGCCCTGTAGTTGGACGTCGGTGATTTCCAGCTGGATTTCCTGGGTCCGTAAGGCGTTGCGCTGGTTGTCGATCTTGAATCCACTGAGAAGAGGCTGAGTGTAGTCGAAACTCAGGGACGAACGGAACGACGGGTTGAGCGTCGAAAAGGAATTGTCGGTTTCGGTCCGGCTATTATTGAAATTGGCGCTCAGTCGGCCTCCATACCAAGGGACGTTCTTTGAAATGGAGGTGTTGAGGGTCAATCGGTCCGTTGAAGTCCGCGCGCCCCCGTCCAACTGACTCGTGGATTGCTGACTGGAGTTGTTCTGCCCCAGGGTCGTGGAGAAGGTCGGAGCGAACGCAGCTCGAGCAGCGAAAAGGGAATTACTCTGGATTTCCGGATTGAGCCTGGCGGATTGGATGTCCAGGTTCATCTCCAGTGCCCGGGCGATGGCGTCCTCCAGGGTCATCTCAAGCAGACTCCCATTTGAAGGGAGGGGCGGCAGGGCCCGGCCCATTTGGTAAGGAGCGGGGTCTGCCTGGGCCGAAATACCCATTGGGAGAACGAGCGCCAAGCACAACACCGAACCCATGACGCCGCGAAGGTTTTTCCTCCTCATGGTGCATCCTCTCTACTTTTTTGATCGATCAATTTGACAGCATTTTTTATTGGGGTCTGTTCATAGTGACACCCAAGCCGGCTGGAATGTTAGGAAGATAATGGTTGGGGTTGGGGATGCAGCTTTTCGGCCCCTCCGGCTCAGGTAAGCTTCGACAACATCATCGATGCGAAGCTCAGGACCATGAGGAACCCCATCATGTCCGTCACGGTGGTGAGAATCGGTCCGGATGCAAGGGCCGGGTCCTGCTTCAGGCTCTTCAACGCCAAGGGGATCAGGCCCCCGAGGAGGACGGCGAGAAGTGTATTGAGCATGAGGGCGATTCCCACCACCATCCCCAGGTACAGATTGCCCTGCCACAGGGTGGCCACGGCCCCGAGCAACACCCCCAGAACCAGGCCGTTGATCATTCCCACCGCCCCCTCTTTCATGATCACACGGAGGTATTCGTAGGGCTTGAGGAGCCCCAGGGTGAGCTCCCGGATGCTCACGGCCACCGCCTGGTTGCCCGAACACCCGCTCATGTCCGAGATGATGGGGAGAAACACCGCCAGGGCGATCACCGCCGCCAGAGTGTCCTGGTAGAAGGCGATCACGCTTGCGGCGAGGATGTTGAGGACGATGTTGATGGAGAGCCAAGACAGGCGGCGGCGGGACCGCTGGAGCACCGGCATGGTACGGAGCTCGTCCTCTCCGATTAGCCCGCTGACCGCCAGGAAGTTCTCTGTGGCCTTTTCCCCAGGGCCTCCTGGACGGCGGCTCGGCGAACGACCCCGACCATTCGGTTGTTGGAGTCCACCGCCGGCACGCCGAAGAAGGGCTGGCTGTCGAAGACGCGCTTGAGCTCATCGAGGCCTGCCTCCACCGGTATCCGAACGGGATCCTCGATCATGATGTCGCGGACCGGCAGGGTGGGCCGGGCCAGGACGAGGTCCCGGAGTCGAAGAACCCCCACCAAGGTCCCATCGGTACCCCTGATGTAGGCGTATTGAATCTCGTAGTCGGAATAGTGCTCTCCGTAGGCCCAAAGATCCTCAACGACATCGGCCACCGTCACGTCTTCCGGATAGGACACGTATTCGGTGATCATCACGCCGCCGGCCGTATCGGGCGCGTATTGAAGCAGTTGTCTGGCGTCCGAGGCCTCGGCGTCCGGCATCCTGTCCAGGATCGCCGCCTGGCCGGCCTGACTTAGTTCACCCAGGAGATCAGCCCGCTCCGCGCTGGAGAGTTCCTCGATGATGGCAGCGGCCTGTTCCGGATCCAGCTCTTCGATGACCTCGACAGCTTGAGCATCGGAGAAATTGCCCAGGAGCTCCGCTGAATCCTCTGGGCCCAGCAGGTCCAGGAGAGCGCCCCGCGCTTTTCCCGCCACCCGGGACACGGCCCGAGCCACCTCGCCCGCAGGGGAGACTTTGAGAAACCGGCGAATGCCGATGATGTCTCTGGCCGCAATGAGGGCCGAGAGGCGGTCCCATGGCTCCTGGAATCTGGGCGCTTTCATAGAGGATTGGCTTTCGAACCTAGAGGCGTTCCACCCGCATCGTGTTGGTGGATCCGGCGGTATGGAAGGGGTAGCCGGCGGTCACAACGACCGAGTCCCCGGCCCTTCCGGCTCCAGACGCCACAACGGCCTGACGGCCGAAGAGCCAGAGGTTCTCATAGGTGGCCTCGGCGACATCCGTCAGGATGGGGATGACGCCCCATACGGCCTGCAATTGCCGGAGGACCAGCGGCTCCGTGCATACTGCGAAGATGGGAACCGGTGGCTTGTAACTGGACAGGAGTTGGGCCGTGAAACCGGTACGGGTGAGGGCGATGATGGCCGAGGCCCCGAGGGTCCGGGCTGACTCAACCGATGCCGACGCCACGGCGTGCTCTCGGCTGGAGGCCCCCGACCGTTCCGGAACCTCCTCCAGGGGGAGATAGGCTGGCCCCCGGTCCATAGCCCCGCTTCGGTCGATCTCCTCCGCGATGCGAACCAGGGCCTCGATGGCCTTCAGCGGGTTCCGGCCAACGGCGGTTTCGCCTGAGAGCATGACGGCCCCGGTGCCGTCGAGGATGGCATTGGCGACATCAGAGACCTCTGCGCGAGTGGGCCGGGGCCCGTTGATCATCGATTCCAGCATTTGCGTTGCGGTGATGACGTGTCTGCCATGGTAGTTCGCCAGCTGGATGATCCTTTTTTGGGCGAGAGGGACCTGCTCGAAGGGAAGCTCCACGCCCAGGTCCCCCCGGGCGACCATCACCGCATCCGTCGCCTCGAGGATCCCGTGGATCCACTTAAGGGCCTCCGCCTTCTCGATCTTGGCGACCACCTTGGCCCTTCCTTGAACCCGTTCCTTCAACTCCAATACGTCCTGGGGCTTTCGGACGAATGAGAGGCCGATGAACTCAGCCTCCATTTCAAGGGCGAACTCCAGGTCGGCCAGGTCTTTTGGCGTGAGGGAAGGCTCCCGAATGTCTACTCCGGGAAGGTTGATTCCCTTATGGGACAGGAGGGTTCCCCCACGGGTGACCTCCATCTCAGCCCGGTCCCCCTCGATCTTCGCGCAGACCATTTCCAGAAGGCCGTCATCCAGGAGGACCCGTTCCCCCTCCTTCAGATCCTCTGCAAGGAATACATAGGTGGTGGGAATCTCCCATTCGCGGTGTGTCCCCTCCGGAGCCAGGACCACCCTTTGGCCC
This sequence comes from Gemmatimonadota bacterium, assembly GCA_043820695.1. GTDB lineage: Bacteria > Gemmatimonadota > Gemmatimonadetes > Longimicrobiales > Gaopeijiaceae > JABDNZ01. The sequence goes on from JBDRDQ010000339.1 coordinate 6,530, forward strand.
GGGGACAGCTCCAGTGGCTCATCCAGGTGTCCCACCCGGATCTTCGGACCCTGCAGATCCATGAGGATGGGCACGGGTCTGCCGACCGCTTCCGCAGCCCTCCGCAGATCGGTGACGAGCTTTCGGTGCCCGTCAGGATTACCATGAGAGAGGTTGATTCTGGCCAGGTCCATTCCGGCCCGAACCATCTCTTGAAGGATCCCGGGTTCACAGGAGGAAGGACCCAGAGTACAGACGATCTTCGTGCGAGGCATAGGCCGGAGGGAAGAGGATCCCCGGGGATCCGGTGGTGGCCGGGTGGGACAGGGAACCGCTCCCGGCCGAGCTCCGATAACATAATCTCGAAGGGGCATCGGGTTCCACCAGGGAGGTTTTTCCCTTGGTCCTCTCACCCCCGCACCTCCATCCCCTTGACGCCAAAAGGATTATATATATCATACAAACGTATGAATCAACCTAGGAAGAGATCGAGCCGATGAACCGCCGCAAAGACACCCGACAGCGCCTGATTGACGCCGGCCGGAAGCTCATCGCGACCCGGGGTTTCGAGGGGACCTCCGTTCGGGCGCTCACGGAAGAGGCGGGCGCCAACCTGGGGGCTGTCACGTACCACTTCGGGTCCAAGGAGAAACTGTATCAGGCCGTTCTGGAGGAGGTCGTGGCCCCCTTCCGGCAGCAGGTGCAGATGCTGAGAGACATGCCCCTGCCCGCCCTTCAGCGGGTGGAGTACTTCATCCGGGGGATGTTCCAGCACCTGAGGGAGAATCGGGACATGCCCCGATTCATGGTCCAGGAGATCGTCCTGGGTGATCATCCTGCTCCCCAGATTATCGAGAGCATCAAGGTGGTAGCTCCGGTCCTCATAGGGATCATTCAGGAAGGGCAGGTTGCAGGGACCATTAGAAAAGGGGATCCGGTTCTTATGGCTCTGAGCACGCTATCCCAGCCAATCTACCTCTCCATCATGCCCCCCGTTCTTGCCAATGAGGAACTGAGGAAAGCTGGAGTCCCCCAGCCCCGGGTTTCCCCGGAAGACCATGCAGTAGAGTTCGTGCTGAGGAGTCTCGAGGCACGAGAGGAGGAAAACGAATGATTCGGCAAAGGTGCATTCCCTCGAGTGGGCGTGCAGGGATGAGGCTCCGGCCCGAGCTCCGGTTAAGGGTGGGTGGCCTGTTTGTGGCATTGATTCTCGGGGCCTCCCCAAGTCTGCTTCTTGGGCAGAGTGCATCCGGAGATCCCGGGCAGGGCACTGAGTCCCTGACCCTAGCCCAGGCCGTTGCCATGGCGCTGGAGACCCATCCTGCGGTGGGGGAGGCCGATGCAGCTGGTGAGGTTGCTGGGGCCCGGGTGAGACAGGCCCGGTCAGCCTTGCTTCCTTCCCTGACAGGGCAGGGGTCAATGGCCCGGCACCAGGAGCCCATGGTGGTGGCTCCTCTCCACGGCTTCGATCCGATGCACCCGCCTTCCTTCGACCGGACCCTGGTCCAGGGGGCCATCTCCCTGGGATACACTCTCTTCGATGGGGGTGCCCGGGGGGCACGGATCGGCCAGGCCGAAGCCGGGGAGCGGGCCGTGGAAGCCGGGGGAGAAGGGGCCAGGATGGCCGTTGCGGCCCAGGTCAGCGCTGCCTACCTGGGGGTCCTGACTGGGGAGGATCTCCTGGCCGCCGTCCTGGGGCAAAAGGCGGCCCTCTCGGCTGAGCTGCAGCGTGTCCGCCTCTTTTTGGAGGAGGGAAAGGCCGCGCGGGTGGATCTCCTTCGTGTTGAGGCTGCCATTAGCCGAGTCGAGGCCCAGGAGATCTCCGTCCGCTCAGAACTGGAGTTGGCCCGGAGCCGGGTGGCTCGCCTTACGGGGTTGGAGGCGGAGGCGGTGGGAAAGATGAGTTTTGTGCCGGTCTCACCTGTGGGGAGAGTCATTCTGACCAGGGATCATGCCCTGGCCGCTGCCATGGAGGGCAACCCGGAGCTCCGAAGGGCCCAGGAGGTACTGAGTGGTGCGACGGTCGGCGTGAAAGAGGCCGCCGCTTCGTGGCTGCCCCGAGTGGAGGCCAATGGACGTTATGCCAACTTCGGAACCCTCGACGGAGGGCATGTCCAGGAGTGGCAGGGCGCTCTCCAGATCTCATACCCACTCTTTACCGGGGGAGCCCGAGATGGGGAGCGGGACCGGGCGGTGGCTGAGGAGCGAAGGGCGGCGGAGTCTCTCAGATTAGCGAAGATGAACCTGGAGGACGGGGTAGAGTCGGCCCTGGCGGCTGTGAGGGAAGCCCAGGCCCTGCGGGAGGCCCTGGAATTGGCGGAGGAGCAGTCGGCAGAGGTGGCCCGCATCGAGGCCCTGGCCCTTGAGGCTGGAGCCGGTGTCCAGACGGACTTCCTCCGGGCGCAGGCTGAACTCTTCCAAGCCCGAGCCTCCCTTTCCCAGGCTCGGCACGGGGAGGTCTTTGCCCAGATCGAACTTGCCCGGGTGAAGGGTGATCTTTCTCTGGAGTGGATTCTGGAAAACATGGAGATGGTGCGATGAAGGTCGACGGCGAAGTGACCATCGGTGGAAGAGACTGTCCGGGTTTGGAGAGAAGAGGTGTCGGTTTCAGGGGCGCGTTCCTTCTGGCCCTGGGATTCGCTCCCCTCTTGATCTCCTGCGGGGGGGAAAGGTCCGGGGAGATCCAGGCTTCGGGGACGGTTGAGGCTCGTGAGGCGGACCTGGGATTCCAGATAGCTGGTCGCATTGGGTGGATCGGTCCGAATGATGGGGATCCGGTTCGGGAAGGAGACGAGGTGGCCCGGTTGGACACGGAGGAACTGGATGCCAGAAGACGGGCAGCGGAGGGCCAGATGGAAGCGGCCCGAGCTCTCTTGGCTGAGATGGCCTCCGGGTTCCGACCAGGAGAGATCGCCGAAGGGCAGGCAGCGCTGCGGGGGACCGAGGAACAAATGGCTGATGCCCGCCGGGACCTGGACCGGGCTCGGCGCCTCTTTGACGGCGGGGCCATCAGCCGGGAGATGCTGGACAAAGCCGAGACCGTGGCCCGGGTAGTCGAGTCCGCCGTGGACCAGGCTCGGGAGCGGGTTCTGATTCTTGAAGAAGGCCCCCGGCAGGAGCGGGTGGCCGCGCAAAGGGCCATGGTTTCCCAGGCCGAGGCCGCTGTGGCCCAGGTCGATGCGGCCCTCTCCAATGCTCGCATCACGGTTCCGTTTCCGGGGGTGGTCACCATCAAACACCGGGAGCCGGGCGAGACCGTGGCCCCGGGGCTCCCGGTCCTGACCGTCATGGACCCGGAGGACCGGTGGGTGAGGATCTACGTTCGGGAGGACCGAATCGGGGAGGTTCAGTTGGGGCAGGAAGCCACCATCACCTCCGACACCTACCCGGACCGGACCTACAGGGGCAAGGTCATTTTCATTGCAAACGAGTCCGAGTTCACGCCGCGGAACGTCCAGACCACCGAAGAGCGGGTGAAGCTGGTCTACGCGGTGAAGGTCCGGATTACCGAGGATCCCTCTCACGACCTGAAGGCTGGGATTCCCGCGGACGTGGTTCTGGCCGGAACTGGGGAGAGTGGTGGCTGAGGAGCGAAACGAGGCGGCCGTATCCGTAGCGGCCGTATCCCTCGAGGGCCTTACCCGCCGGTTCGGCGACAACGTTGCCGTTGCCGGGCTGACGCTGGATATCCGGACCGGTGAGTTGTTCGGCATCGTGGGTCCCGACGGGGCGGGGAAGACTACGACCCTCCGGATGTTGGCCGGAGTCCTTCCCCCCAGCGAGGGCAAGGGGGTCATCCACGGTGTGGATGTGGCCGCGGACCCCGAGGGGGTTAAGCCCTTCATAGCCTACATGTCCCAGCAGTTCGGCCTCTACACCGACCTCACGGTAAAGGAGAACATCGACTTCTACGCCGACCTCTACCGGGTGCCGAAGATCGAACGCCCTCCCCGCCTGGAACGCCTTTTCGCCTTTTCCAACCTGGGGCCCTTCCAGGACCGCCTGGCAGGGAACCTCTCGGGAGGGATGAAGCAGAAGCTCTCTCTCTGCTGCGCCCTCATTCACCGCCCGAAGGTT
>JBDRDQ010000340.1:0-2792 GCA_043820695.1 Gemmatimonadota bacterium
AGAGCCCACCGCAGCGGATGGGCCTGAGAAGAAGAAAGAGGAGCCGACGATCGCTGATCTGATGAAGCGGTTGGACGCCCTTGAGAAGGACAACGCGGCCCTGACGGAGACCAACGCTGCCTTGATGGCGGCCCCTCCCCGCTCCCCTGACCCTCCCGTGAAGCCGGTCGAGCCGAAGTTCGACATCAGCACGGAGGGCCTCCCTGACCCGGTGACGGAGCCTGAGAAGTACGCGAAGGCCCTGAACGAGAGGATCGCGGCGGCGGTGAAGGACGGGGTGAAGGGGATGGCTGCTCAGGAGAGGGCGGCGTCTGCCTCCACCACGGATCGGGATGCGAAGGTCGGGAAGATGTGGGACGCCTTCGCCGGGGAGTATCCGGACATCGCGAAGCACCAGGAGATCGTGGAGATCGCCGCGACGAAGGTGGCGAGGCGGGCTCAGGAGTTGGGGGTCGATCTGGACCGCTATATGTTCACGGGGAGGAAGCAGTTCTTCAAGGACGTGGCCAACGAGGTCAAGACGACCTACGGGAAGTTCTTGGGGGATGACCCTGGGAAGGGGGATGGAGACGGGGATGAGGATGGGGCTGACCGGACGGAGGGCATCTTTGGGGGTCTGGTCCCGGCCGGGAAGGGCAGGAAGGGTCCGTCCGAGGAGGAGTCTGGAGACATGGTGAAGGATATCCATGAACTCCAGAAGAAGTCGGGCTTCTTCTAAACCCTTGACACGGGGAAGGGGTGAGGGTAAAGTGCAAGGAGAGTCCATCAGTCTATCAGACAAATGAGGTAAACGATGTCTTGGACCTTTGACGCACCGACTGGCACGTATCGGAACTTCACGCTGTCGCGAGACATCAGGCGTGAGGCCATCGCGAACGTCCAGTTCATGCGCTTTCTGCGCCCCGAGCCGGGCTACGGCAAGCAGAAGGGCGAGAGCGTGACCATTACGAGGATCATGGCCCTTCCCCTGGCGACCCGCATCGGCGAGACCGACGGTATCCCGTCGGGCCGCCCCGCGATCGAGACCAAGCAGGTCTCGGTCAGCCAGTGGGGCTTCAAAATCCCGGTGACGGAGTTCGAGCGCCACCTGTCCCATTTCAACATCATGGACCCGTTCCAGGCGGCTCTGCGTGACCAGATGTCCCTGACCATGGACGTGATGTGTGCGGACGCCCTGAAGCTGTCCCCCGTCAAATACACCCCGCTCTCCACGGGTGGCGAGTTCGTGACGGATGGGACGGCGGATAGCGTCTCGGATCGGAACATGGGGGTGCAGGACCTTCGGCGCATCTGGGATGAGCTGTCCGGCACCCTGAAGTGCCCGACCTTCCAGAATGGGAAGTACGTGGGTATCCTGAGCACCCGGGCCGCGCGTGGGATCAAGAACGACGCGGAGTACAAGGACTGGCTGGCCCCCACCACCAGCGAGCCTTTCATCTCCGGTCGCCTGAAGGACGTGGAGGGCTTCGCTCTCTTCGAGACCAACCACTTCGACGCCCTTGCGGACCTGATCGGGACCTCCACCACGACTGGTGAGGCGGTCTTCTTCGGGAAGGACGCCGGGGGTCTGGTCCGGGTCATGGACCCGGAGATCAGGGCTGGCATCCCGGACGAGCTGGGCACCAAGCAGGATGTGGGCTGGGTCGGCACTATCGAGGCTTTCCTGGTTTGGGAAGCCGCTGCCCACGCCCGTGTCGTCCATGTCGAGAGCCTGTAAGGGAGACGAAAGATGAACTACTGGGCAAACCTTCGTCATGTCTCGCTGGACATCGATGACATCGACATCGACAGTGGGAGTGACACCTACGACTTCATCCCGGGTCGGCCGATCGATCTGGTGAGGGTTGGCTTCATCGCCACCACGGATGTCGCGAACGCGGCCAGCACCGTGACGATCCAGGTGATCTGGCGTCCGACCGCCGGGGTGAATACGAGCGAGGAAGTGAAGGACACCTTCACGGTGACCGACACGACCACCATCTCGCGGGGCTCTGGGGTCTACCGCAACCTCGACATCCCGGTCGCGCAGGCCACCGGGGCGGACGGGTCGCTGGTGGATGTGGGGCCGAGCGGTCCCGTCCGGGTCCTCCCGGGCGAGGCTCTCCAGTTCAAGGTCGGCAACGCGGCGGATAGCGGGGCTGGCGTGCTCTTCTTCGATTACGTCGAGCTTCCGTTCGCGGGCGAGGATGAGCTGGAGAACATGTCCGAGGACGTGACCTGACCTATAGGAGGGTAGAATGAGCCTGTTTGGTGCGTTCGCTCAAGAAAACCATCTGAGCGAGCTGGCTGATCCCCTTGACACCCAACAGGGTGTCCTGGCGGCCGCCACTCGAAGGGTTACGGCCCTCCGGAACCTCTTGGGGGACTCCGATGTCACCCTGGCGGAGATGCTTGTCCTCCAGGGCGCGGTGGCGGGCGATGTCGAGAACAGCAAGGCCATCGTGGCGGGCGCCACGGCTGAGGCGGGGGCCATCGTGGACTTCTCTGGCCTCACCCTCGCGGCCGGTGCTCGACTGCTGCGGGGTGTCTGCGACTTCGAGGCCGTGACGGGGTGGATGGCCTTCTCGGGCAACACCGAGGCGGACGCCTTCCGCTATTCGGCGTACTTCCAGCCCCAGACCGCAGGGTCCGCGAAGCTCCTGGGCATCGGCAACACCGCGATCTTGCAGAGCGGGGCGTCCGTGAACGTCGCGGAGGCTGCCCAACTGCACATCCTCGTCCAGTCCGGGGCTACGGTCACGACCCGGGATGGCGATCCTTGTGCCGGCATCCATCCGGTCTGGGCGAAAATC